>NZ_JANCLM010000034.1:0-79164 GCF_024259445.1 Pseudomonas sp. DVZ6 | reverse complement strand
TCTGCTACCATGGCGCCCTGCCCGACCGTCACGAGCGCGACCATGTCCGACCCCCGCCCCGCATTGACCCGTTTCCAACAGCACTTCGCCGAGCGCATCGTGCCGCTGTGGCAGGGCCCTGGCTGGAACGCCGACATGGCCCTGCCGTACGAAGCCCTGGACACCCAGCATCGGCCACTGCCGGTGCAGCGCTACCGGGCCATGGCCTGCGCCCGTCAGCTGTACCTGTTCAGCAGCCGCATCGAGCAACCGGGCGCCGCCGAACGCGCCGCCGCGCTGCTGCGTTCACTGCAGAAGCATTTCCACGACGCCGAGCACGGCGGCTGGTTCTACAGCATCGACGCCCAGGGCAAGCCACTGGACCGGCGCAAGGACCTCTACACCCATGCCTTCATCGTGTTCGCTTGCGCCCATTACTGGGGCAAGGTCGGCGAAGGCCTGGTGGAGGCCACGCTCAACGGCGCCCTCGAAGTCGTTGCCGAGCAGTTCGCCCGCGACGATGGCCTGTACGAGGCCAGCCTCGGTGAGGACTGGTCGGATTTGGGCAGCGGCCCGCTGCAGAACCCGCAGATGCACCTGGCCGAGGCCTTTCTCCAGGTGCTGGCCGTGCGCGAAGACGACGAGGTTCGCCAGTCGCTGCTGCAGCTGTGCGACGCGCTGCAGGCGCAGTTCATCGAGCCGAGCCACGGCCTGATGCTGGAAAAACCGCGTGGGGCTGTGGATAACTGGTTCGAGCCAGGCCACCAGTTCGAATGGTTCTACCTGCTGGATACCTCGCCATTGCTGCGCGGCACGGCGCTGCACGCCTCCATCGAGCGGGCCTTCGACTTTGCCGAACAGTACGGAGTGAAGGATACGGCGGTGCTGGCGATGCTGGACGTGGACGGCCAGGTCATCGACCCGACCCAGCGGATCTGGGCGCAAGCGGAGTACCTGCGGGCACTGGCCTTGCGGCCGGGAAGCGAGGCACGGTTGCTGGCACAGCTAGCGGCGCTGGAGTCACGCTTCCTGCATGAAGGCGGCTGGCATGAGTGCCGCGATGGCGCAGGAGCGGTGAGCCGCCATGACATGCCTTCGACCACGCCCTACCACCTGGCGACTTGCCTGGAAGGCCTGCAGCGCCTGATCTGAGGTTGTCGCGGATTTGTCCGTGAGGGGCGCGAGCCGCCCCTGCGGTGCATCAGGTCTGTCAGGCCCTCAGACGTAGTCATCGTCCGAGAAGAAGCCGCCATCGTCATTGCTGTAACCGGCATCGGCATAACCGCCCTGGTCATTGCCCCAGCCCCCGCTGTCCGCCACCTGGCGCTGGGTGTCCTGGTCATTCCAGCCACCCGCGTCGCTGGCCGGCGCCGGTGCTTCCTTGATCACCTCGACGATCTCCTCAGGCTGCGAGTTGTGGTTGAACAGGCTGCTGATGCCCTGGGCCAGCAACACGCCACCGGCCACACCCGCCGCGGTCTGCATGGCACCGCCGAGGAAGCTGCTGGCGCCACTGCGCGCCGGGGCGGGCGCCGCGCCGAAGCCCGGCTGCTGCGGTGGCGGGGCATAGGCCTGGGACGCCGGTTCACGCCAGCCACCCGCAGAAGTCGGCGGCGGCGCGACCGGGCGCTGCGGCTCTGGATTGCGGGCTCCCGCGCCAAAGATACTGGAGAGGAAACCACCGCCACTGCTGGGGCGGCTTGCATCCAGTTGCGCGCGAGCCTGGCGCAGTTCGGCCTCGAGCTGCTTGTTCTGCTCGTCCAGGCGCTTGATCGCCGTCTCCTGGACCAGGATCGCCTGGGCCATGTAGTAAGGCGCCGCCGGCTGCTGGCGCAGGTGCTCCTCGATGCGCGCCTGGGCCTGGGCATCGCGCGGCTGGGCCGGGTCCTCGGCTTGCTTGAGACGGCCGAACAGGCCATCGATCAGGGTTTGTTCTTCAGTGTTCATCGGGGCAACCTCGTGCGCTGAACAGGACATCGGACAGCGTCAAAGATGGAGGCCCGGGCTTGGCGATTCAATTGTCCGGGCCATGAAACTTTTTTCAGCAAACGGGCCGACTGGGCTAAAGTTACGCCCTGCTTTTTCTGCCATGCGATGTTGACCGATGAATCCGCTGAGCGTTCTGCGCGACTCCCTGTACTTCTTCCGCCGTCACCTGACGAGCATCCTCCAGCTGTGCCTGCCCTTGGTGGTACTCGAGGCCCTCGGCACCCAGCTGCTCTACAGCCAGCTGGGCGAGCAGGCCTCGCCGGCCTACGGCATGCTCGTCAGCCTGCTGTTCTACCCGCTGTACAGCGCCGCGCTGATCCTCTACCTCGACACCCGCAGCAACGGCCAGGACATCGCCAAGCGCGCCCTGTTCGCCCGCGCCCTGCAGTTGTGGCCGATGCTGGCCCTGCTGATCGTGATCAGTTCGCTGCTGATCATGGCGGGCCTGGCGCTGCTCATCTTCCCCGGCGTATGGATCATGGTGAACCTGGTGTTCGCCGAGTACCTGCTGGTGCTGCGCGGCCTGCCGGTGATCGAGTCGATGCGCACCAGTGCGCGCATGACCACCGGGCACTTCCTGCGCATCATGGTCTGCATGCTGTCGGTGCTGGCGCCGCTGTGGCTGATTGACGGCCTGCTGCTGCAGCTGTTCCCCGAGCCGCAGCCTGGTGTGCAACTGGCCCTGGACAGCCTCAGCGGCTTCCTGCAGCTGTTCAGCACCGTGGTGCTGTACCGCCTGTTCATGCTGCTCGAGGGTGAAGCCGGCGCCTGAGGCCGGCATTCCCCAGGCGTCAGGCTTTCCTTGGCTTGGCCCTGGCCGTGGCCTCCGCCACCAGTGGATCGTCCGGCCAGTAGTGCTTGGGATAGCGCCCTTTCAGGTCCTTCTTCACCTCGGCATAGGTGGTGCGCCAGAAGTTGGCCAGGTCCTGGGTCACCTGCACCGGCCGGCGCGCCGGCGACAGCAGGTGCAGCTTGACCTGCTGGCGGCCATTGGCGATGCGCGGGGTGTCGGCCAGGCCGAACAGCTCCTGCAGGCGCACGGCGAGGATCGGTGGCTGCTCGCTGTAGTCCAGGCGAATGCTGGAGCCCGAGGGCACGGCCAGGTGTGATGGCGCCAGCTCGTCCAGACGCTGTGGCAGCGGCCAGGGCAGCAGGTTGCGCAGCATCGAGGGCAGGTCCAGGCTGGCGAAATGGCTCAGCCGCGACACCTTGCCCAGATAAGGTTGCAACCAGTCTTCCAGGTTGGCGAGCAAGGCGTCGTCACCCAGGTCGGGCCACTCGCTGTGGCCGTCCTTTTCCAGGTCCAGCTGACGCAACATAGCGACACGGGCCTGCCACTGGCGCAGTTCCGGGGTCCAGGTCAGCAAGTTCAGGCCCTTGCGCCGCACCAGCCCCAGCAAAGCCCGGGCCCGTGCGTCGTCATCCAGCTCCGGCAGCGGCTCGCGGCTGAGCACCAGTTCGCCGACCTTGCGCTGGCGCTCGGCGCGCAGCACCTGTTCACGCTCGTCCCAATCGAGCAGGTCGAACTGCTCCACCTGCTCGGCCAGCACACCGTCGAATAGCGCCGGATCGAACTCGGCGGCCAGGTAGATGCGCTCCTCACGCTGCCCCTGGCGGCTGCCCAGGTCGGCGATCACCAGCCACGGGCTTTTCATCAGTGCATCAGCTTCGGCGAACAGCGCCGCACGGCCATTGGCCAGGCGGTACTCGGCGCCGCCTTCGCGACGCTGCTGCGCCACCCGGTCGGGGTAGGCCAGCGCCAGCACCGCACCCAGCCAGCGGGGATGATCGGGGTCGGCGACCGGGCTGCGCGGTTTGCCACGCAACTGGCCGCGGTACTGCCGGGCCAGTTGCCGGGCGCGCTGCACGCCGCCTTGCCCGCCACGGGAGGCGCGGCTTTCGCCGCTGAGCAGGGCCAACCGGCTATGCAGGTCGGCACCGCCGCCGCGCAGGATGTCGCGCTCGCCCAGCAACGCGGCGACATCGCAGGCCATGTCGGCCAATCCGAGGTCCTGGCCGCGCAGCAGCAGGTGGGCGATGCGCGGATGCGCAGGCAGCTCGGCCATGGCCTGGCCATGGGTGCTCAGGTTGTCGCGGCACCCGGGCTTGAAGGCACCGAGCCGGGCCAGCAGGTCCTGGGCCTGGCCGTAGGCAGCGGCCGGTGGCTGGTCGAGCCAGCTGAGCTGCTCCGGCGGCACGCCCCAGCGCGCCAGTTGCAGGGCCAGCCCGGCCAGGTCGGCCTGGAGGATCTCGGCGCTGCCGTGGGCCGCCAATTGGTCGTGTTGCGCCTCGGACCACAGTCGAAAGCACACGCCGGGTTCAAGGCGCCCGGCTCGCCCGGCACGCTGGGTGGCGCTGGCGCGGGAAATACGCTGGGTGTCCAGGCGGGTCATGCCGCTGCCGGGGTCGAAGCGCGGCACCCGCGCCAGACCTGCGTCGATCACCACGCGCACACCGTCGATGGTCAGGCTGGTTTCGGCGATATTGGTGGCCAGCACCACCTTGCGCTGGCCCTTGGGCGCCGGCTCGATGGCGGCGCGCTGGGCGCTCAGGTCAAGCTCGCCGTGCAACGGGCAGAGCAGGATGTCCGGACGCTCGCCCACGGCCTCCTGCAGCGCCTGGTGCACACGGCGGATCTCGGCCTGTCCGGGCAGGAACACCAGCAAGCTGCCGGATTCGTCGGCCAGGGCCTGGAGCACGCAGTCGACCACGCGCGGCTCGACAAACTCGCCAGGCTGCCAGGGGCGGCTCCAGCGGATATCCACCGGATGCATGCGCCCCTGGCTGCTGACGATCGGCGCGTCGTCGAGCAGGCGCGACAACCGCTCGCCCTCCAGCGTCGCCGACATCAGCAGGATCTTCAGAGGCGGCTCGTCGCGCAACAGCGACCGGCCGTTGAGGCTCAGGGCCAGGGCCAGGTCGGCATCCAGGCTGCGTTCGTGGAACTCGTCGAAGATCAGCAGCCCCACGCCATCCAGCGCAGGATCCGCCTGCAGGCGGCGGGTGAGGATGCCCTCGGTGACCACTTCGATGCGCGTGTTCGGGCCGACCTTGCTGTCCAGGCGGATGCGGTAGCCCACGGTTTCGCCAACCTTCTCGCCCAGTTCGCTGGCCAGGCGTTCGGCGGCGGCGCGGGCGGCCAGGCGCCGGGGCTCGAGCATGAGGATGGTCTGCCCCCGCAGCCAGGGCTCAGCGAGCAGGGCCAGTGGCACGCGGGTGGTCTTGCCGGCGCCGGGCGGCGCCTCGAGCACCGCTTCGTCACGTTCGGCCAGGGCCTGGCGCAGGTCGGACAGTACGGCATCGATCGGTAATGAAATCATGGTGGTCCTCGAACAATCGACCGAGTATAACGGCGAACCGAGGCTGCCCTATCATGGTCTTAAGCTCAGGCGCAGGCGATTGCCGCGCCGTTGTTTGTCGTTATCTTCCGGAGATTCACATGCGCATCCCTTCCCGCGTCATCGGTGGCGCCCTCATCGCCACCCTGCTGACCCAGCTGACGGCCTGCGGCACCCTGTTCTACCCCGACCGTCGCGGCCAGATCGAAGGCAAGATCGATCCGGTGGTCGCGGCGCTGGATGCCATCGGTATCCTGTTCTATGTCATTCCCGGCCTGATCGCCTTCGGCATCGACTTCGCCACGGGTGCCATCTACTACCCCGGGGGCACCACGGCCCATGTCGACCCGGCCAAGCTCAAGCCGGCGATCAATGCCGATGGCCAGGTCGACCGGACCAAACTGCAGGCTATCCTTGAAAGCGAACTGGGCCAGCGCCTGCCGCTGAACGACCCGCGGCTGATCCAGCACCGCGGCAGTGTCGAGCAACTGGCCAGCTACGGCCTGGTACCTGCGGCCTGACCTGATCCGGATGATCCCCTGCGCATGACCGCCACCGCCGAACATCAACGCCTGCTGCGCCTGGCCACCCGCGCCTCGCTGAGCGTCGCCTGCATCCTGGTGCTGAGCAAGGCCGTGGCCTGGTGGCTGAGCGGCTCAGTCAGCCTGCTGGCCGGGCTGACCGACTCGGCACTGGATGCCGCCGCCTCCTTTCTCAACCTGCTGGCGGTGCATTATGCGCTGCGCCCGGCCGATGACGATCACCGCTTCGGCCACGGCAAGGCCGAAGCCCTGGCTGGCATGGCCCAGGCGCTGTTCATCGGGGTCAGCGCGGTGCTGATCGGGGTGCAGGCGTATGAGCGGCTGAAGTCGCCGGAACCCCTGGGCGACACCGCCGCCGGCATCGCGGTAATGCTGCTGTCACTGGCGCTGACCGTGGCGCTGCTGGCCTTCCAGCGCAAGGTGATCCGCCTGACCGGCTCCACCGCCGTGCGCGCGGACTCACTGCACTACCGCTCCGACCTGCTGCTCAACGCCAGCATCCTGCTGGCGCTGCTGCTGGCCCGCTTCGGCTGGCCGCAGCTCGACGCCCTGTTCGGCCTGGGGATCGCCCTTTACATCCTGTGGAGCGCACTGCAGATCGCCCGCGAGAGCACGGCGATCCTGATGGACAAGGAACTGCCGGCCGATATCGGCGAGCGCATGCTGGAGGTGGTGCTGGCGATCCCCGGGGTGAAGGGGGTGCACGACCTGCGCACGCGGGTGTCCGGCAGCCAGTGGTTCGTGCAACTGCACCTGGAGCTGCCCGGCGACATGCCGCTGCATGCCGCCCATGAGCTGTGCGTGCAGGCCTCGCACGTCATTCGCCAGCGCTACCCGCGGGCCGATGTGATGGTTCACGCCGACCCGGTGTAGCCCGTTATCGCGAATACCCCGTCAATTGATGCTGTAGCCGCGCCCGCTCAGGCACGCCCCCAACGCCCGTCGATAGTTGTCCGTCACATTGGCCGGCGGTGCATAGCTGGCGGTCGCCGGATCGAAGCCCGACTGGCTCACCGCCCAGCGATGGCATTGATAGCGGTCCTGCTCCTGCTGCTCCGGCCCCTGGCCGTACATCGGATAGGCGATCACATCGTAGCCGCTGCCCTGCTGCGGCATTGGCGCAGGCGCCACGGCGGGCGGGTTGACCACCACGTACTCGCGGCTGTTGGCCTGGTATTGGTAATACGTGTCGGCCACCAGGAAGAACAGCGCACCGCTCAGCCACACTTCACGGGCATAGGACGGCAGGTAGTCGACCCGTACACCGTAGGGCGGCGTGACCACCACGTAGCCGCCGCCATGGGGCCGGTACCAGTAGCCGCCGGAGTAGAAGTAGTCCTGCCCGCGGTACGGCACTTTCCAGTAACGGTCCGGGAAGCGCTCGACGGTATGCCCGGGATGGTACTGCGGCCCTGGCCCCCAGCCATTGCCATGCCCATCGGGCCGGCCGGACCAGTCACCGCCGGGGCGCTGACCCGGACCACCCGCTTCCCAGTAACGGTTGTCGCCGTAGCGACGGGGAATGTCCTGGTAGTAGCCTTGGCGTGGCGGTTGCGTCTGGCGCACTTCATCACGCGAATTGAGCGGTGATCCACGCCGTTCGCCACCGCCCTGCTCCTGCTGGCCGCCACGACCGTCATGCCCTTCTCCAGGCCCCTCGGCCAGGGCGCCCAGGCTGATGCCCAGGCCCAGCAAACCAACACCTGCCAACCGCCAGATGCGCGAACCCATGTTGTTCCTCTCGATTGAAACGCCCGCCATTATCGTCGGCAGTCTACTCCGCAGAACACGACCGGCAGATTAAATTAGCCAACAACCTGGTGCGCCAACTGCTCGAAGACCTGCATTGGCTGCTCGCGGGCCTGGCAAGCGCAGCCCGCGGCGCAATAAAAAAGGGAGGCCTTGCGGCCTCCCTTCGGGAATTGTCGTCCGTGCTCGGCGCTTGTGGCACCGGCTCACCTCGCGCCGTCTTCTGGACAGTGCGTAGCCCGGGGGCCTGGCGGATCCTGTTGGATGGCTGGCCGCGACCGCCCGCCTAGGGCGCGTCGCCGTGGACTGATGTCCGGGCAGTGATTCTGGTGATAAAGATAGGCCAGACGCCGGGGCAGAGGATTGCGAATATTGCTCTGATAAATAGCGCTTGCGCAATTTTTCACTCAGGATCGATAATTCGCAGCAATCCGAACAGAAAAGGCCCTTTCCATGAGCAAGCTCGACCGCTACGACCTGAGCATCCTCGCCGAATTGCAGCGCGATGCGCGCATCTCCAACCAGGAACTGGCCGAACGCATCGGCCTGTCGCCTTCCCCATGCTCACGTCGGGTCAAGCAGCTCGAGGACGACGGCTACATCTCGCGCCAGGTGGCCCTGCTGGACCGCAAGAAGCTCGGCCTGAGCCTGACCGCCTATGTGCTGATCGGCATGGACCGGCACACGCCCGAGCGCTTCGAGACCTTCGAGGCGGCGATCCGCAGCCTGCCCCAGGTGCTCGAGTGCAGCCTGGTCACCGGGATGGACGCCGACTACCAGCTCAAGGTGGTGGTGCCGGACATGGACCACTACCAGAAACTGCTGCTGGGCAGCCTGACCCGTATCGAAGGCGTGACCAGCGTGCGCTCGAGCTTCGTGCTCAACCAGGTGCTGGCCAGCACCGAGCTGCCATTGACCCACCTGCGTTGAATCCTTGCGCGTGCGGCGTATGATCGGGGGCTCAATCTGCCTGGAGTGAACCGATGGATCCCGCAGTATTCGAAGAATGGATGATGATCGTCCTGGTCACCGTGTTGATCGGTTTCATGGGTTTCATCGTCTGGGACCTGGCGAAGAAGTCCAAGGCCGGGCGCTTTGGCACGCTGATCCTGTTCTTTGTGCTGGGCCTTGGCGTGCTGGCATTCATCATTAAGAGCGTGGTGGTGGGGTTTCTTGAAGGCGTCTGAGGCCTGATGCCCATTCGCGGGTAAACCCGCTCCCACAGGCATCACCGTCCCCTGTGGGAGCGGGTTTACCCGCGAAAAATTCCACACACATCTGCCCGCTACAGCTTCGCCGGCACTTCGCGCCAGCAACCCTGGTCCAGCCCCTCGATCGTCCAGTCGCCAATCCGCACCCGCACCAGACGCAAGGTCGGCAAGCCCACCGCCGCCGTCATCCGCCGCACCTGGCGATTACGCCCTTCACGGATCACCAGCTCCAGCCAGGCGGTCGGCACGCTCTTGCGAAAACGCACCGGCGGATTGCGTGGCCACAGCTCGGGCTCCTCGAGCAAGCGTGCCTCGGCCGGCAGCGTCGGTCCGTCATTGAGTTCAACCCCTTCGCGCAGGCGCTTGAGTTGTTCTTCGCTCGGCTCGCCTTCCACCTGCACCCAGTAGGTCTTGGCCAGTTTGTGCTTCGGGTCGGCGATGCGCGCCTGCAGGCGCCCGTCGTTGGTCAGCAACAGCAGGCCTTCGCTGTCGCGGTCCAGGCGGCCGGCCGGATAGATGCCGGGGATGTCGATGAAGTCCTTGAGCGTGGCCCGCCCCTCGCCGTCGCTGAACTGGGTGAGCACATCGAACGGCTTGTTGAACAGGATCAGGCGCGGCTCGGCCGGCGGCGCCTTGGGCTGGCGACGCGGGCCGGTGGGCCGCGCCGCAGGGCGGCGCGGTGTGCTACGGGGTGGCAGGGACATGGATCCTCAGCGGAACGGCGGCTCATCGAAGCTGCGCAGTTTACGCGAGTGCAGCGAGTTGAGCTCGGTACGCAGCAGATCGAGGGCGGCGATGCCGATCTTCAGGTGCTGGCTGACCGCGCGGTTGTAGAAGGCGTTGGCCGAGCCCGGCAGCTTGATTTCGCTGTGCAGCGGCTTGTCGGAGACACACAGCAAGGTGCCGTACGGCACGCGCAGACGGTAGCCCTGGGCGGCAATGGTGCCGCTCTCCATGTCCACCGCCACGGCGCGGGACAGGTTGATCAACGGACGTTCCTGGGCCCAGCGCAGCTCCCAGTTGCGGTCGTCGTAGGTGAGCACGGTGCCGGTGCGCAGGCGCTTCTTGAGCTGTTCGCCACGCTCGCCGGTGACCTGCGCGGCCGCCTCCTGCAATGCCAGCTGCACCTCGGCCAGGGCCGGGATCGGGATATTCGGCGGCACCACGCGGTCGAGGATGCCGTCGCGGCGCATATAGGCGTGGGCCAACACGTAGTCACCGATAGTCTGCGACTGACGCAGGCCGCCGCAGTGGCCGATCATCAGCCAGCAGTGCGGGCGCAGCACCGCCAGGTGGTCGGTGATGTTCTTGGCGTTGGACGGGCCGACACCGATGTTGACCAGGGTCACGCCATCGCCATCGGCGGCGATCAGGTGATAGGCCGGCATCTGGTAGCGGTGCCAGACCACGCTGGCGACCAGGGCCTGGGCCTCGCCGTTGTCCATGCCCTTCTCGATGATCACGTTGCCCGGCAGGACCATGCGCACGAAGCGTGGGTCCTCGCGCAACTGCTCTAGGCCATGGGCGATGAACTGGTCGACGTAGCGGTGGTAGTTGGTGAGAAGGATCCACGGCTGCATGTGCCGCCAGTCGCTGCCGGTGTAGTGCACCAGGCGGCGCAGGGAGAAATCCACGCGGGCGGCGTCGAACAGCGCCAGCGGCAGGGTCTCGGCGCTTTCCCAGTCGTACAGGCCATCGGCGGTGTTATCGGTGGCCGCCGACAGGTCGGTGCTGGGGAACACCCGCGCCAGTTGCGCGGCGGTGATGCCGCTGCCGGCCAGCTCGTCGCCCTGGTCGACCACGTAGGGGTACGGGATGTTCTGCTCGCTGACACCGACTTCCACGGTCACGGTGTAGTCGTGCATCAACGGGCGCAGTTGCTCGAGCAGGTAGCCACGGAACGCCGCGGGCTGGGTGACGGTGACGCTGTAGGTGCCGTCCACCTGGACCTTGGCGTAGGCGCGGGTGGTCGCGGCGACTTCGCCCTGGCTGGAATAGATGAGACGCAGGGCCGGGTAGCGGAACAACGCTCGCTCCTCGTCACCCGGCTCGGTACGGTCCTTGAGATAGCGCTTGAGGGCCTGGCTCAGGGCCCCGGTGGCCTGTTCGTGCAAGGCCGCCAGACGGTCGACGGCCTGTTCGGGGGTATCAACGACTACAAACGCTTGGCTCACGCTGGGCTTCCTGTCTTATGGAATGCATGACAGCCATCTTGCCTGCGTTGCTGGGCAAATACATCCCCAGTGTCGGTGCTGAGCAATTCCCTGTAGGAGCGGCCTTGTGCCGCGAAAGGGCTGCGCAGCAGCCCCAGCAATTTCCGCCTTGACCGCTGAGATCTGGGGCTGCCTTGCAGCCCTTTCGCGGCACAAGGCCGCTCCTACAGGGGGATGAAGCCATCCTTCAACCGGCCCAGACAGGCGTTGCCCTGGCCACCAGCGCCTCGACATCCACGCCGCGCGGCAACGCGCCATACACCCGCCCGCCGCCGCCCAGGCGACTGCCGATGAACGCATCGCTCACTGTGGCGTTGCCTGCCTCGAGCAACAGCTTGGCCTGCAGCGCCACGGCGATGTCCTCGGTCAGTTGCCGGGCGCGGTACTGGATATCACCGGTATCGGCGAAAACGCCCTTGAGGTTACCGATGAACGCCGCCAGCCGTGGGTCGCCATGGCCGTCTCCCAGCTCGCTGAACAGCGCCTCGAGCACGCCCGGCTCTTTCGACAAGGCCCGCAGCACATCCAGGCACTGCACGTTGCCCGAGCCCTCCCAGGTCGAGTTGACCGGCGCCTCGCGGTACAGCCGTGGCAGGATGCTGTCCTCGACGTAGCCGGCGCCGCCCAGGCACTCGGCGGCCTCGTTGATCATCCCGGGGGCGCGCTTGCAGATCCAGTACTTGCCCACCGCCGTGACCAGGCGGGAAAAGTGCGCCTGCTGCGGGTCGTCGAGGCAGTCCAGGGCCTGGCCCATGCGCAGGCTCAGGGCCAGGGCGGCCTCGCTCTCCAAGGCCAGGTCGGCAAGCACGTTCTGCATCAGCGGCTGCTCGGCCAGCACCCGTCCGCCGACCTTGCGGTACGCGCAATGGTGCGCGGCCTGGGTCAGGGCCTGGCGCATCAGGGCGCTGGAACCGACCATGCAGTCGAAGCGGGTCATGGCCACCATCTCGATGATGGTCGGCACGCCGCGCCCCTCCTCGCCGACCATCCAGGCCAGGGCTCCGCGGAACTCCACCTCGCTGGAGGCGTTGGAACAGTTGCCCAGCTTGTTCTTCAGGCGTTGGATGTAGAACTGGTTGCGGTTGTCGTCGGGCCGGTGGCGCGGCAGCAGGAAGCAGCTCAGGCCCTTGTCGGTCTGGGCCAGGGTGAGAAAGGCGTCGCACATGGGCGCCGAACAGAACCACTTGTGGCCTACCAGCTCATAGGGCTGGCCCGGGCCGGGCGTGCCCACCGGGTAGGCGCGGGTGGTGTTGGCGCGCACGTCGGTGCCGCCCTGTTTCTCGGTCATGGCCATGCCGATGGTGACACCGGCCTTGTGCCGGTCGCCGACGTTGCGCGGGTCATATTCGCGGGCGAGGACCTTCGGCAGCCAGTAGCCGGCAAGCTCGGGCTGCAGGCGCAGGGCCGGCACGGCGGCGAAGGTCATGGTCAGCGGGCAGCCGGTACCGGCTTCAGCCTGGCTGTGCAGGTAGGTCATCGAGGCCCGCGCCACGTGGGCGCCGTCCCGTGGCTCGGCCCAGGGCAGCGAAGGCAGGCCGTGCTCGACGGCGGTGCGCATCAACTGGTGATAGGCGGGATGAAACTCCACCAGGTCGATGCGGTGGCCATAGCGGTCATGGCTGCTGAACTCGGGCTTGTGCGCGTTGGCCAGGAAACCCGCGGCCATCAGCGGACCACCGGCCAGGGCACCGTAGGCGTCGATCCGCGACTCGGCCCAACCGGCGCCGAACCGGCGCGACCACTCCTGCAGGGGCAGGTCGAGGCGATACAGGTTGGCGCCGTCCAGGGACGGCGGCTGGTTGGTGACTTCGTGGGTTTCAGCGAACTGGTGCAGGTTCATCGGCGGCCTCCTGGATCCGTTCATGCCTGGATAACCCAGTGAAGCACCGCAGGCCCTCGAGTCAAAGTGACAAAACGGACTACATGGGGGCGCTTCGCGCCCTGATCGCGGGGCAAGCCCGCTCCCACGGGTACCGCGAAGGGTCCGTCAAAAGCGCTCCAGGCCTGATGCGGCACGCGCCGGTGGTACCTGCACCTGCGCCACCGCAAGGGCCAGGGTCAGCTCGAAGCGGCTGCCCAGACCCGGCGTCGACTCGTGGGACAACTGCGCGCCGATCAACTCGCCCAGTTGCCGGCAGATCGACAGGCCGATGCCTAGCCCGCCGTAGCGCCGGGTCATCGAACCGTCCATCTGGAAGAAACGCTGGTACAGCACCGCCTGGTCCAGATCGTCGAAGCCGATGCCGCTGTCACTGACCGTGAGGCTCAGGACCAGGCTGTCCGGCCCGGTACGCCGGCCACGGGCCTGCACGGTGACGCCCCCCTGGTGGGTGAACTTCAGCCCGTTGTCCACCAGGCAGGCCAGGCAGCGGGCGAGCTTCTGCGCATCGCCGACCAGGCTGTCGGGCAGGTCGGCGGGGATGTCCAGGCTCAGGTACAGACCCTTGGCCAGCGCCTGGCTGGCATAGCCGGCGCGCAGCTCCTGGAGCAGGCGCCGCAGGCTGAACGCCATGCCCTGGTTGCGCAGGCGCCCGGCCTGCAGTTCGGTGAGGATGAGGATGTCATCCACCATCGCCATCATGTCCTGGGCAGAACCGGTGGCGGTGCGGTGATACTGGGCCTGCTCGGCGCTCATGGGCAGGGTATGCAGCAGCTCCAGCGAACCGATCACGCCGTTCATCGGCGTGCGCAGTTCATGGGTCACGGTGGCCAGGAACTCGTCCTTGAGCCGGTTGCTGCGCGCCAGCTGCAGGTTCAGTTGCTCCAGGGTGCGCCCGGTCTCGCGCAGGGTCTGGGCCTGCTGCTCGCGCAGGCTGTTGATGCGGTCGGCCAGGGCCAGCGACAGCAGCGCCACCTCCAGCGCCGAGCCGAGCTGGCTGGCGTACATGGTGATGAACACGTTGGGCAGGTAGCCCAGCACCATCAGGGTGTTGACCAGCCCGCCAGCGAGGAAGGCGGTCCAGGCGATGATGAACCAGCGCGCCACACGCAGTCCGCGCCACCAGGCATAGAGCCCGGCGCTGAAGATACTGACGGTGAACAGCAGCGCCAGCACCGTGGCCATGCGCAGCGCCACGCCGTAGCGCAGGGTCAGCGCCAGCACCATGACCAGCGCGCCACCGGCCATCAACCCTTTCAGCAGGCGGTCGAAGCCCCGGCTGAAGCTGTCCAGCTGCAGGAAGTGGCGGGCGAACTGGCAGCCGAACAGCCCGGCGGCACCGATGAACAACGGGGTGGCGGCGTTGGCCCACCATGGGCTGTCCGGCCAGAAATAGGCGATGCCGGCGCCGTTGACCGACACCTGGTAGAGACCGAACGAAGCGATATAAAGGATGTAGTACAGGTAACTGACATCACGCACGCTGAGGAAGATGAACAGGTTGTACACCAGCATCACCAGCAGTACGCCGTAGATCATGCCCAGCACATAAAGCCGGGTGGGCTGGTCCTCCAGGTAGGCCTCGGCCGACCACAATGTCAGCGGCGCCTGGATCGAGCCCTGGCTGTGCAGACGCAGGTAGGCGGTGGTCGCCTGGCCGGGTTGCAGCGGCAATTCGAACAGGTAGTTGTTCTGGCGGATCTCCCGGGTGGCGTAGGGCAACGCGTCACCGGTGCGTCGTGCCAGGCGATAGGTGCCTTGCGCGTCCGGCAGGAAGAGTTCCAGGTGATCCAGCGGCGGGTAGGCGAGTTCCAGCAACCACTGGCGTGGCGCGGCCGAAGGGGCGGCGGCATAGGCGAGATCGACCCGCAGCCAGAACACCGAGGTGGAGTAGCCCGCATTGAGCACTTCGTCCTGATGTGCCTGGAAACGCCCGGAAAACGCCGCGGAACTCACCTGGGCGATGCTGGCGCTGCCCTCTTGGTCTTCATAGACCTGCATGTACCGGCCCAGCGGCAAGCGCCCGGTGGCGTTGTCGAATTCGACCGCTCCGGCCAGCATGGGCAAGCAGCCCAGAAGCACAATCAGCAAATAGCGCATACAGCCCCAGCATGGCCTGTGCGGTCGCGTCGCGGTTGCCTCCCATCCCTTTGAGACGACGTGATCCGGCAGAACCCATTTATCGAGTTATCCGAGCACTCTAGCATAGCCTCCCGCACTGACCAGCAGCTACTGGCAATTTGCATGCAGAGGCTCTAGAACGCATGTTTCAGAATATACAACCAGCCCAACCTGACCACTTGATCAGCAATTCTCTC
Organism: Pseudomonas sp. DVZ6; assembly: GCF_024259445.1. Lineage (NCBI taxonomy): Bacteria > Pseudomonadati > Pseudomonadota > Gammaproteobacteria > Pseudomonadales > Pseudomonadaceae > Pseudomonas > Pseudomonas sp. DVZ6. The sequence goes on along the minus strand of NZ_JANCLM010000034.1, from coordinate 63,946 downwards.
GCCGCGAGCGAACCGCAGAAAAAGGTTTGGTGATAAGCTCGCCGACCATGAATACCTACAGCTCCCGCCCCGTTGTCCTCTGTCTCTCCGGCCACGACCCCAGTGGTGGCGCCGGGCTGCAGGCAGATATCGAAGCCCTGATCGCCCAAGGCTGTCACGCCGCGCCCGCCGTGACCGCCCTGACCGTGCAGGATACCGTCAACGTTTCCGACTTCCGCGTGCTCGACCGCGAGTGGGTGCTGGCCCAGGCCAATGCCGTGCTGACCGACTCCACGGTGGCCGCGGTGAAGCTGGGCATGCTCGGCTCGATCGAGATGGTCGACACCGTCGCCGAACTGCTCGCCGACCATCCGCACCTGCCACTGGTCTGCGACCCGGTGCTGCGCGCCGGCGGCGGCGGTCGCCTGGGCAAGGACGAGGTCGGCTACGCGCTGCGTGAGCGCCTGCTGCCGTTGGCCACCATCGCCACCCCGAACCTGCCAGAGGCGCGTATCCTGGCGGAACTGCCTGAAGGCACGGCGGACGAGTGCGCCGAGAAGCTGCTGCCGTTCTGTAGACACCTGCTGATCACCGGCGGTCACGGCGACGAAGTGGAAATCCACAACCGCCTGTACAGCCGCGACGGCCAGCAGCACACCTGGACCTGCCAGCGCCTGCCGGGCAGCTATCACGGCTCGGGCTGCACCCTGGCCAGCGCCCTGGCCGGTCGCCTGGCCTTGGGCGAACACCTGGAGAGCGCCGTGCGCAGTGCCCTGGACTACACCTGGCGGACCCTGCGCGACGCCGAGCAACTGGGCAAGGGCCAGTACGTGCCGCGCCGCCTGCCCCTGGATTTCTGTTCCTGACTCGAGGCCATCCGATGACGCTCCGCGGTCTGTATGCCATCACCGACAGCCAGCTGCTCGCCGGCCGTTTCCTGAGCCATGTCGAGGCGGCACTCAAAGGCGGTGTCTGCCTGCTGCAGTACCGCGACAAGAGCGACGACGCCGGGCGTCGCCTGCGCGAAGCTGAAGCGCTGACGAGGCTCTGCGAACGCTACGGCACTCAGCTGATCATCAACGACGACGCCGAACTGGCCGCGCGCCTGGGCGTCGGCGTGCACCTGGGCCAGACCGACGGCCCGCTCACCCCGGCCCGTGCCCTGCTCGGCCGCCAGGCGATCATCGGCTCGACCTGCCACGCCAGCCTCGACCTCGCGCAGCAGGCCGCCAGCGAGGGCGCAAGCTATGTCGCCTTCGGTCGCTTCTTCAATTCCGTCACCAAACCAGGCGCGCCCGCCGCCGGTGTCGAACTGCTGGAACAGGCCCGCGCCCAGGTCAAGTTGCCGATCGCGGTGATCGGCGGCATCACCCTCGACAACGCCGCCCCGCTGATCGCCCATGGCGCCGACCTGCTGGCGGTGATCCACGGCCTGTTCGGTGCCGACAGCGCGCAGGAAGTCACCCGCCGCGCCCGCGCCTTCAATGCCCTGTTCGCTTCCTGATTTCGAGAGAAGATCCCATGTCCCGTTCCGAAGAACTGTTTGCCCAAGCCCAGAAACACATCCCCGGTGGCGTCAACTCGCCCGTGCGCGCCTTCAAGAGCGTCGGCGGCACGCCGCTGTTCTTCAAGCACGCCGAAGGCGCCTACGTCATCGATGAAGACGACAAGCGCTATGTCGACTATGTCGGTTCCTGGGGCCCGATGATCCTCGGCCACGGCCATCCCGATGTGCTGAATGCCGTGCGCCGACAACTCGAGCACGGCCTGTCCTATGGCGCGCCGACGGCCATGGAAACCGAGATGGCCGATCTGGTCTGCTCGATCGTGCCGTCGATGGAAATGGTGCGCATGGTCAGCTCCGGCACCGAGGCCACCATGAGCGCCATCCGTCTGGCCCGTGGCTACACCGGCCGCGACGCCATCATCAAGTTCGAAGGCTGCTACCACGGCCACTCCGACAGCCTGCTGGTCAAAGCCGGCTCCGGCCTGCTGACCCAGGGCGTACCGAGCTCGGCCGGGGTGCCGGCGGACTTCGCCAAGCACACCCTGACCCTGCCGTTCAACGATATCGCCGCCGTCGAGAAGACCCTCGCCGAGGTTGGCCAGACCGTGGCCTGCATCATCGTCGAGCCAGTGGCCGGCAACATGAACTGCGTACCGCCGGCGCCAGGCTTCCTCGAAGGCCTGCGCGCGCTGTGCGACAAACACGGCGTGGTACTGATCTTCGATGAAGTGATGACCGGCTTCCGTGTGTCGCTGGGCGGCGCCCAAGGCCACTACGGCATCACCCCGGACCTGTCGACCTTCGGCAAGATCGTCGGCGGCGGCATGCCGGTCGGCTGCTTCGGCGGCAAGCGCGAGATCATGGGCTGCATCGCCCCGCTCGGCCCGGTCTACCAGGCCGGCACGCTGTCGGGCAACCCGCTGGCCATGGCCGCAGGCCTGACCACCCTGCGGCTGATCAGCCGCCCGGGCTTCCATGACGAGCTGAGCGCCTTCACCAGCCGCATGCTCGATGGCCTGCAACAGCGCGCCGATGCCGCTGGTATCCCGTTCGTCACCACCCAGGCGGGCGCCATGTTCGGCCTGTACTTCAGCGGCGCCGACGACATCGTCACCTTCGACGACGTGATGGCCAGCGACGCCGAGCGCTTCAAGCGCTTCTTCCACCTGATGCTCGACGGCGGCGTGTACCTGGCGCCAAGCGCCTTCGAGGCGGGCTTCACCTCCATCGCCCATGGCGACAAGGAGCTGCAGATCACCCTGGATGCGGCCGAGCGGGCGTTCGCCAAGCTGAAGTAAGCCTTCACACCACCCAGGTAGGAGCGGCCTTGTGCCGCGAAAGGGCTGCGAAGCAGCCCCTGGAATTTCAGCCTTGATGCGAATAATGCCGGGGCTGCTTCGCAGCCCTTTCGCGGCACAAGGCCGCTCCTACACAGTCAGCCGATTCGCCAGCAGGACAGAAATTCGAGTAAAACTTTGTAAGGTAGGCGCTGCTTATCCCATAATGTGCCACCAGAGACATTGGCCGTAGCTTTGCAGAGGTAAGTCGATCCCCATGAACCGCACCGGCCGCGCCCTGACCCTGGGCTGCCTGTTGCTTCTTCAGCCCCTGCTGGCCCTGGCGGAGGGCGGTAACTCGTTGCTGATTCCGGCGGCGGGCCGCTGCACTCTCGATGCTGCGCCCGAGGACCAGGAGAACGCCCTGAAGGCCTGCGAGCAGACGGCGGAGTCCGGGGATGCCGAAGCGCAGTACGAGCTGGGCGAGTTCTACTACAGCGGCACGCCGCGCCATCTCGACAAGGCGCTCAAGTGGTTCGAAAAGGCCTCGCTGCAGGGCCAGGGGCAGGCCCAGTACCGCCTCGGCTCGATGTTCTTCCATGGCGAAGGGGTCAAGGCCAACAACGTGCAGGCCTACATCCTGCTCAAGATCGCCGCGGTCAACGGCGCCGAAGACGCCCTGGACATGGCCGACGAAGTCAGCGGGCAGATGCCCCGCGACGAGCTCGAGCACGCCACCCAGGTGCTCGGCCAGATCTTCCGCAAATACCTGCTGGAACTGCAGAACGCCGAAGGCCGCACGCCCTTCTCTCCCCTGCCCTGAACCGCCTCGAGCCCTGTGCGGTCCGCCGGCATCATCGTTTCGTCAACTTGCCCTGCCATGATCGACACGCGGATCGGAAGCGTCGTACCGACCCTTGATCGTTTCAGTGCTTTCGCCACTGCCACTCAAGGGTTATTCTTGAGTTCACATTCATTGCCGTCGAGCGGCTAAAAACGACCTTGAACGCACCCATACAACCCCATCGTTTCATCCTCGAGCCCTTCGAGGCCCATCGTTTCGCCAACCTGTGCGGCCAGTTCGACGAGCACCTGCGCCTGATCGAACAACGCCTGGCTATCGAAATCCGCAACCGCGGCAATCAGTTCGAACTGATCGGCGAACCCAAGACCACCTCCGCTGCCGAACAGTTGCTGCGCCGCCTCTATCGCGAGGCCAAGGCCACCGACCTGTCGCCGGAAACGGTCCATCTCTATCTGCAGGAATCGACGGTCGAGAACCTCGAGAACCCGGCCGTCAACGAAGTCAGCGTCTCGCTGCGCACGCGCAAGGGCAACATCCGCCCACGCGGCGTCAACCAGCAGCGCTACGTCAAGGAAATCCTGGCCAACGACATCAACTTCGGCGTCGGCCCGGCCGGTACCGGCAAGACTTACCTGGCCGTGGCCTGCGCGGTCGACGCACTGGAGCGTGAACAGGTGCGCCGCATCCTGCTGGTGCGCCCGGCGGTCGAGGCCGGCGAAAAGCTTGGTTTCCTGCCCGGCGACCTCGCCCAGAAGATCGACCCGTACCTGCGCCCGCTCTACGACGCGCTTTACGAGATGCTCGGCTTCGAGCACGTGGCCAAGCTCATCGAGCGCCAGGTGATCGAGATCGCACCGCTGGCCTACATGCGCGGCCGCACCCTGAACAACAGCTTCATCATCCTCGACGAGAGCCAGAACACCACCCTCGAGCAGATGAAGATGTTCCTCACCCGCATCGGCTTCGGCTCGACCGCGGTGATCACCGGCGACATCACCCAGGTCGACCTGCCGCGCGGCACCAAGTCAGGGCTGGCCCATGTGATCGAGGTGCTCAGGGACGTCCCGGGTATCAGCTTCACCCATTTCCAACCCAAGGATGTGGTGCGCCACCCGCTGGTGCAGCGCATCGTCGAAGCCTACGACCGCTTCGACGCCCGTCAGGCCAAGCCCGAGGCACCCGGCAAAGATGCTTGAACTCGACCTGCAACGGGCCACGGACGCCGCCGCCCCCGACGACAACGCCTTTCGCCGCTGGTGCGAGCTTGCCTTGCGCCAGCGCAGCGCCGACTCCGAGATGACCATCCGCCTGGTCGACGAAGCCGAAGGCCGCGAGCTGAACCACACCTACCGGCACAAGGACTACGCGACCAACGTGCTGTCCTTCCCCGCCGATGTGCCCGACGAGCTGCTCGACATCCCGTTGCTGGGCGACCTGGTGATCTGCGTGCCGGTGGTCGAGCGCGAGGCCGCCGAACAGGGCAAGGCCCTCGAGGCGCACTGGGCGCACCTGGTCATCCACGGCTGCCTGCACCTGCTCGGCTACGACCACATCGAGGACGATGAGGCCGAGGAGATGGAAGCGCTGGAACGAACATTGCTGGCGGAACTGGGTCATCCGGACCCGTACGCCGACGACGAAGCCGAATCAATCACACACTGACACTGCAAGGATCACGAGTAACCGCCATGAGCGAAGACCGATCGAGCAACGGGCAAAAGTCCTGGCTGGGTAAGCTGACCCAGGCTTTTGCCCATGAGCCGAAAAACCGCCAGGAGCTCCTCGAGCTGCTGCGCGAAGCCCATCAGAACAAGCTGCTCGACAGCGAAGCGCTGACCATCGTCGAAGGCGCCATCCAGGTCGCCGACCTGCAGGTGCGCGACATCATGGTGCCGCGCTCGCAGATGATCAGCATCAAGGCCAGCCAGTCGCCACGCGAGTTCCTGCCGGCGGTGATCGACGCCGCGCACTCGCGCTACCCGGTGATCGGCGAAAGCCACGACGATGTGCTCGGCATCCTGCTCGCCAAGGACCTGCTGCCGCTGATCCTCAAGGAGAACGGCGACAGCTTCAACATCAAGGACCTGCTGCGCCCGGCCACCTTCGTGCCCGAGTCCAAGCGCCTGAACGTGCTGCTGCGCGAATTCCGCGCCAACCACAACCACATGGCCATCGTCATCGACGAGTACGGCGGCGTGGCGGGCCTGGTGACCATCGAGGACGTGCTCGAGCAGATCGTCGGCGATATCGAGGACGAGCACGATGTCGAGGAAGACAGCTACATCAAGCCGCTGCCCAGCGGTGACTTCCTGGTCAAGGCGCTGACGCCGATCGATAACTTCAACGAGTTCTTCGACAGCGAATTCTCCGATGACGAGTTCGACACGGTCGGCGGCCTGGTAATGAGCGCCTTCGGCCACCTGCCCAAGCGCAACGAGACCACCGAGATCGGTCACTATCGTTTCCGTATTCTCAATGCCGACAGCCGCCGGATACACTTGCTGCGCCTGACACCGATCAATCGTTAAGGAACGACATGCGCTGGATCACCCGCCCCGGCTGGCCCGGTAACCTGCTGGCCATGGCGGCCGGCGCCTCCACCCTCCTGGCCCTGGCGCCGTTCGACGTCTGGCCGTTGGCCATCCTGTCCATCGCCCTGTTCTACGCCGGCCTGCGCGAACTGACGCCGCGCCAGGCCCTGGGCCGTGGCTGGTGCTTCGGCTTCGGCCTCTACGGCGCCGGCACCTGGTGGATCTACGTCAGCATGAACACCTACGGCGGTGCCTCGCCGCTGCTGGCGATCGCCCTGCTGCTGGCGTTCTTCGCCTGCCTGGCATTCTTCTTCGCCTTGCCCGCCTGGCTCTGGGCGCGCTGGTTGCGTCGCGACGAAGCGCCACTGGCCGATGCCCTGTGTTTCGCCGCCCTGTGGTTGCTGCAGGAGGCCTTCCGAGGCTGGTTCCTCACCGGTTTCCCCTGGCTCTACGCCGGCTACAGCCAACTCGACGGCCCGCTCGCCGGCCTCGCCCCGCTGGGCGGCGTCTGGCTGGTGTCCTTCGTCCTGGCCTTGAGCGCCGCCTTGCTATGCAACCTGTACCGCCTGCGTGAGCGCCGTGCGTTCCTGGCCGCTGGTGCGGTGTTGCTGGTGGCGCCGTGGATCCTCGGCCTGACCCTCAAGGACCACGCCTGGACCAAGCCGGCGGGCGATCCACTGAAGGTCGCCGCCCTGCAGGGCAACGTCGAGCAGGACCTGAAATGGGACCCGGCGCACGTCAATGCGCAACTGGCGCTGTACCGCGACATGAGCTTCAGTTCGAAGCCCGTCGACCTGCTGGTCTGGCCGGAAACCGCCGTGCCGGTGCTCAAGGACCAGGCCCAGGGCTACATCGACATGATGGGCACCTTTGCCGCCGAACGGCATTCGGCGCTGATCACCGGGGTGCCGATACGGCAGATGGTTCACCACCAGCGCCGCTACTACAACGGCATCACCGTGGCCGGCGAAGGCGACGGCACCTACCTCAAGCAGAAGCTGGTGCCGTTTGGCGAGTACGTGCCGCTGCAGGACATGCTGCGCGGCCTGATCGAGTTCTTCAATTTGCCGATGTCGGACTTCGCCCGCGGCCCCGAAGACCAGCCGCTGCTGCAGGCCAAGGGTTACCAGGTGGCCCCGTACATCTGCTACGAAGTGGTCTATCCCGAGTTCGCCGCAGGCCTTGCCGCGCGCAGCGACCTGCTGCTGACCATCAGCAACGACACCTGGTTCGGCACCTCGATCGGACCGCTGCAGCACCTGCAGATGGCCCAGATGCGCGCGCTCGAGGCCGGTCGCTGGATGATCCGCGCCACCAACAACGGCGTGACCGCGCTGATCGACCCGTTCGGCAGGATCACCGCGCAGATCCCGCAGTTCCAGAGGGCCGTGCTGTACGGCGAGGTGGTGCCGATGCAGCAGCTGACGCCTTACCTGCAATGGCGCTCGTGGCCGCTGGCAATTGTCTGCGTGCTGTTGCTGGGCTGGGCGCTGCTGGCCGGGCGGATCGCCAAGACCGTCTGAGCGACGACGCCTCCCGTGTAGGAGCGGCCTCGTGCCGCGAAAGGGCTGCGAAGCAGCCCCGGGGTCTTGGCGTACATGCACAGATCGCGGGGCCGCCTTGCGGCCCTTTCGCGGCACGAGGCCGCTCCTACAGAGGGCCGTGTGCGCTGGGCATCAGTAGAACAACCGATACCCCAGCAAACCCACCGCTTCATTCAGCAACTGCCCGCTCTGCCACATGGCCCGGCTTTCCGGCAGCAATCCCGCGAACGGTCTTGCATGATCGCGCCCGAGGAAACCCACCGGCGCCGGCACCACCTCGAACCCGGCCCGTTCAAAGCTCCAGCGTGCACGCTGCATGTGCCAGGCCTGGGTCACCACCACCACCCGCCGGATGCCCAATGGCTGCAACACCTTCGCGCTGAACTCGGCGTTTTCCCAGGTGGTGTGGCTGGCTTCCTCCTTCCAAGTGACCTTCACAGCGAAATCGGCCTGTAGCCGATCAGCCATCAGCTGAGCCTCGCTGGGTGGCGTGCCATAGTGCAGGCCACCACTGGTCAGCACCGGCAATCCCGAGGCCTTGGCCAGGTGGGCGGCATAGCGCATGCGCTCCAGTGCCACGTAGGTCGGCTGGTCAGTACCGGCCCACGCCGGATCACCGCGCTCGCGCCCGGCGCCCAGAACCACAATGGCATCGGCCCTGGCCGCCAGGCCCGCCCATTCATCCGCCATCAACGCAGGTTCTGTTTCAAGGGCCCGGGCCACCTGCTCGACGGTCAACGGCAGACTCATCAGCCACAAACCACCCACGCCCAGGGCAAAGCAGGCCGCCGCCAGGCGTGGACGGCGACGGCGCCACCACCAGGCGACCAGCAACAGCAGGAACAGGATGCCGGGCGGCATCAGCCATTGTTTGATGAAAAAGCGGATCGGCATCACACACCTCCATGGAAGGCGTGCAGCCTAAGAGGATCGGCACCGGGCCTCAAGGGCAACCGGCGCCGATCGATGCGTGCATTGTGAAAAACCGGCGCGTAGTACCGCGCCTGCAACCCTGAACGGCTATCGGGACGGCAACGTCCTGGAGCTGGCTGGGGCGCCGGAGCGCTTGCGGTCCTTGAGCCAGACGATCCTGGCCGAGGACGGCTCCGGTTGCGGGTAGGCACCGGCACTGGCAAAACGGCCCTCCGGGAGGGATTCCAGGTAGGCCTTGATGACCTCGAACTCGGCATGGCTCAGGCCACGCAACTCCAGTTCGGCAGGCATCTCGTCGCGCAATCGCACCGAGGTCCGGGCCACTTCCAGTGCCAGGCCCAGGCGGTCGATCAGGCGTTCGTAAAGCTCCGGCTTGTTTGCGGTTAGTTGCGACTCTCCCATCCGTTCACCTCATTGAAGGTAAGAATATCTCCCCCCACAGATGAGCTTAGCGTCACTCGCAAAAGCGGCCGGGCGCTGCGACCAACGGCCCGCGCGACGGGCGATGCAATCAGGGTTTCCCACGACGCGCGGCGCTCATGTATGCTACGGCGTTCACTCTCATAAGATCCCGGAGTGCCGGACGCAGCGAGGTCGAGCTGCCTGGAACATGTCTCTTATTCCTCTCAATACAAAGTAGCCATGCACGAACAATACACGCCCCGTGATGTAGAAGCCGCCGCCCAGAATGCCTGGGACGAGCAACAATCGTTCGCTGTCACCGAACAGCCAGGCAAAGACACGTACTACTGCCTATCGATGTTCCCGTACCCGAGCGGCAAGCTACACATGGGCCATGTGCGCAACTACACCATCGGTGACGTGATCGCCCGCTACCAGCGCATGCTGGGCAAGAACGTCCTGCAACCGATGGGCTGGGACGCTTTCGGCATGCCGGCGGAAAACGCCGCGATGAAGAACAACGTCGCTCCGGCCAAGTGGACCTACGAGAACATCGACTACATGAAGACCCAGCTCAAGAGCCTGGGTCTGGCCATCGACTGGTCGCGTGAAGTCACCACCTGCAAGCCGGACTACTACCGCTGGGAGCAGTGGCTGTTCACCCGCCTGTTCGAGAAAGGCATCATCTACCGCAAGAACGGCACCGTGAACTGGGACCCGGCGGACCAGACCGTACTGGCCAACGAGCAGGTCATCGACGGCCGTGGCTGGCGTTCGGGCGCGCTGATCGAAAAGCGCGAAATCCCGATGTACTACTTCCGCATCACCGACTACGCCGACGAGCTGCTGGAAAGCCTCGACGAGCTGCCGGGCTGGCCTGAGCAGGTCAAGACCATGCAGCGCAACTGGATCGGCAAGTCCCGCGGCATGGAAGTACAGTTCCCGTACGATCAGGCCAGCATCGGCCACGAAGGCACCCTGAAGGTCTTCACCACCCGTCCCGACACGCTGATGGGCGCCACCTACGTCGCCGTCGCCGCCGAGCACCCGCTGGCCACCCAGGCGGCCCAGGGCAACCCGGCGCTGCAAGCGTTCATCGACGAGTGCAAGAGCGGCAGCGTTGCCGAGGCCGACATGGCCACCCAGGAGAAGAAGGGCATGGCCACTTCCCTGTGCGTCGAGCACCCGCTGACCGGCGAGAAGCTGCCGGTATGGGTCGCCAACTACGTGCTGATGCACTACGGCGATGGCGCCGTGATGGCCGTGCCGGCCCACGACGAGCGCGACTTCGAGTTCGCCCACAAGTACAACCTGCCGGTCAAGGCAGTGGTGCGCACCAGCGTCGGCGACGAAGTCGGCAGCGAGTGGCTGGCCGCCTACGGCGAGCACGGCCAGCTGATCAACTCCGGTGAATTCGACGGCCTGGACTTCCAGGGCGCCTTCGACGCCATAGAAGCCGCGCTGATCCGCAAGGACCTGGGCAAATCCCGCACCCAGTTCCGCCTGCGCGACTGGGGCATCAGCCGCCAGCGCTACTGGGGCTGCCCGATCCCGATCATCCACTGCCCGTCCTGCGGCGATGTGCCGGTGCCGGAAGACCAGCTGCCGGTCACCCTGCCAGAAAACGTGGTGCCGGACGGCGCCGGTTCGCCGCTGGCGCGGATGCCCGAGTTCTACGAGTGCACCTGCCCGAAATGCGGCAGCGCGGCCAAGCGCGAAACCGACACCATGGACACCTTCGTCGAGTCGTCCTGGTACTTCGCCCGCTATGCCTCGCCGAATTACGACAAGGGCCTGGTCGATCCGAAAGCCGCCAACCACTGGCTGCCGGTGGACCAGTACATCGGCGGCATCGAACACGCGATCCTGCACCTGCTGTACGCGCGCTTCTTCCACAAGCTGATGCGTGACGAAGGCCTGGTCACCTCCAACGAGCCGTTCAAGAACCTGCTGACCCAGGGCATGGTCGTCGCCGAAACGTACTACCGTGTCGCCAGCAACGGCGGCAAGGACTGGTTCAACCCGGCCGATGTCGAGATCGAGCGTGACGCCAAGGCCAAGATCATCGGCGCGCGCCTGAAGACCGACGGCCTGCCGGTGGAAATCGGTGGCACCGAGAAGATGTCGAAATCGAAGAACAACGGTGTCGACCCGCAGTCGATGATCGAAGCCTACGGCGCCGACACCTGCCGCCTGTTCATGATGTTCGCCTCGCCACCCGACATGAGCCTGGAGTGGTCCGACTCCGGCGTCGAGGGTGCCAGCCGCTTCCTGCGCCGTGTCTGGCGCCTGGCCCAGGCCCATGTGGCCCAGGGCCTGCCGGGCCAGCTGGACATCGCCGCCCTGAGCGACGAGCAGAAGGTCATCCGCCGCGCCATCCATGCCGCCATCAAGCAGGCCAGCACCGACGTGGGCCAGTACCACAAGTTCAACACCGCCATCGCCCAGGTGATGACCGTGATGAACGTGCTGGAAAAGGCGCCACAGGCCAGCGCCCAGGACCGCGCCCTGCTGCAGGAAGGCCTCGAGGCCGTCACCCTGCTGCTGGCGCCGATCACCCCGCACATCTCCCACGAGCTGTGGAAGGCGCTGGGCCACGACCAGGCGGCAATCGACGCGGCCTGGCCGACGGTCGACGAAAGCGCCCTGGTGCAGGACACCGTGACACTGGTGGTGCAGGTCAACGGCAAGCTGCGTGGCCAGGTCGAGATGCCGGCCGCCGCCAGCCGCGAGGAAATCGAAGCCGCCGCCCGCAACAACGAGAACGTCCTGCGCTTCACCGACGGCCTGACCATCCGCAAGGTCATCGTCGTACCGGGCAAACTGGTCAACATCGTCGCCAACTGATGGCAACGCCCGCCTGCACACCCTGCAGGCGGGCGTAATCGGTCCACGAGGGAGCAACACACATGATCAAACGCAATCTGCTGGTAATGGGCCTGGCTGTCCTGCTCAGCGCCTGCGGTTTCCAGCTGCGCGGCACCGGCACCACCGAGCTGACCATCAAGGAGCTGGACCTCAGCGCACGCAACGCCTATGGCGAAACGGTCACCCAACTGCGCCGCACACTGCAGAACAGTGGCGTGAAGGTCTATACCGGCGCACCCTATAAGCTCGTGCTCACCAACGAGCAGGAATCCCAGCGTGCCGCCACCTACAGTGGTGGCAACCGCTCGGCGGAGTACGAGCTGACCGTCGTGCTGAACTACGCGGTCGAAGGCCAGAACGACACGATCCTGCTGGAAGACAAACTGCAGGTGCAGAAGTATTACGTGTACAACGGCAACAACATTACTGGTTCCGGCCAGGAAGCCGTCCAGGTACGCCAGGAAATCCGTCGTGACCTGGTACAAGGCATGATGGTCCGCCTCCAGCAATTGACCCCGGCACACCTCGACGACCTGCAGCGCAAGGCCAACGAGCGTGCCGAAGCCGAAGCCCGGGCCATGCAGGAAGCCCAGCGCATCCAGGACGAGACGCCCCAGCAGTCGCCGCTGGAAGTCCCGGCTCCCTGAGCCTGATCGGGGCACCTGAGGTGCCCCGCCTATTCCCATGAAGCTCGCTCCCGCCCAACTCAACAAGCACCTGCAAGGCCAGCTGGCGCCCGTCTACATCGTCAGCGGCGACGATCCGCTGCTGTGCCAGGAGGCCGCCGACGCCATCCGTAGCGCTGCTCGGCAGCAGGGTTACGACGAACGCCAGGTATTCAGCGCCGACGCCAACTTCGACTGGGGCAACCTGCTCCTGGCCGGCGCCAGCCTGTCACTGTTCGCCCAGCGCCGCCTGCTGGAACTGCGCCTGCCCTCGGGCAAACCCGGCGACAAGGGTGCCGCCGCGCTGATGGAATACTGCGCCAACCCGGCCGAGGACACGCTGCTGCTGATCAGCCTGCCCAAGCTCGATGGCAGTGCGCAGAAGACCAAGTGGGGCAAGGCCCTGATCGAAGGCGCGCACTGCCAGTTCATCCAGATCTGGCCGGTGGACGCCCAGCAGTTGCCACAGTGGATCAACCAGCGCCTGTCCCAGGCCGGTCTTTCGGCCCAGCGAGACGCCGTCGACCTGATCGCCGCCCGGGTCGAGGGCAACCTGCTGGCCGCCGCCCAGGAGATCGAGAAGCTCAAGCTGCTGGCCGAGGGTAACCAGATCACCGTGGAGACCGTCCAGGCCGCCGTCGCTGACAGCGCCCGCTTCGATGTCTTCGGCCTGGTGGATGCCATTCTCAACGGCGAGGCGGCCCACGCCTTGCGCATGCTCGAAGGGTTGCGCGGCGAAGGTGTCGAGCCTCCGGTGATTCTCTGGGCCCTGGCCCGCGAGCTGCGCCTGCTGGCAGGGCTTGCACAGCAGTTCAGCCAGGGGGTGCCACTGGACAAGGCGTTCAGCCAGGCACGCCCCCCGGTGTGGGACAAACGCCGCCCGCTGGTGAGCAAGGCCTTGCAGCGCCTGTCAGCTCAGCGCTGGGCCATGTTGCTGCAGGATGCCCAGCGTATTGATGCGCAGATCAAGGGGCAGGCCGAGGGCTCGCCCTGGACCAGCCTGGCGCGGTTGTCGCTGCTGATGGCCGGACAGCGATTGGCACTGCCTGCCGAGTAAAACTCATCGCGGGTCAAGCCCGCTCCCACAAAGATGTCGTGGGAGCGGGCTTGACCCGCGATGAGGCCCGCCGCCATAAACACAATCAATTGGCTCAGGTAGCGCTACAGGCCTAAAGTGCGCGCGCCATCCACCCAGACCGGGAACCCACCATGAGCAAGAAACCGAAAAAGCACGGCCCCAACAAGGCCAAGTCCATCGTCGCCCAACCGCTGTTCCGCTGCCGCCAGGAACGACCGGAAAAAGGCAAAGGCAGCTACCGCCGCGAAGCCTTCCAATCGAGAGATTGGGAGGCTTCCTGCTTTATGGCGGCATGAAAGGCATGAAATGCGCAGGCATGGTATGGTCGGCACCTGACCTGCAATTCTGGATCTGTGCATGCCCTCTCGTCTCACTCTCCGCTGGCAACCCCGCCAGCTGATCGCGGCCACAAGCTTCATCCTGCTCGTCGCCTGCGCCGAGAAACCCACCGCCGCCGACGCCCTGCCGCTGGCGCCCGCCCAGCCCGCCCCCGTCGCCACCCAGCCCGGCACCGCGCCCGAGGCCAACGGTGAAATCCAGCCCCTGCAGACCTTCGCCCAATGGCAGGCCGGCTTCCGCCAACAAGCCCTGCAAGCCGGTATCAGTGCCAGCCTGTTCGACCGCGCCTTCCTCGGCGTCACCCCGGACATGGACGTGATCAAGGCCGACCGTAGCCAACCCGAGTTCACCCGCCCGGTGTGGGAGTACCTGGACGGCGCCCTGTCGCCGCTACGCGTGCGCAACGGCAAGAAACTGCTCGAGCAGAACGCCGATCTGCTGACCCGCATCGAACAACGCTACGGTGTCGATCGCCAGGTTCTGGTCTCGGTATGGGGCATGGAAAGCAACTTCGGCCAGTTCCAGGGCAGCAAGTCGGTGATCCGCTCACTGGCCACCCTGGCCTATGAGGGCCGGCGTCCGCAGTTCGCCCAGGACCAGCTGATCGCCGCCCTGCAGATCCTGCAGAACGGCGATATCCAGCCCGATGCGATGCGTGGCTCCTGGGCTGGCGCCATGGGCCAGACCCAGTTCATCCCGACCACCTACCTGACCCACGCCGTGGACTTCGACGGTGACGGCCGTCGCGACATCTGGAACAGCACCGCCGACGCCCTGGCCTCCACCGCGCACTACCTGCAGGCGTCCGGCTGGAAACGTGGCCAACCCTGGGGCTTCGAGGTGCAGGTGCCCGCCGGCTTCGACTACTGGCTGGCCGATGGCAGCCAGCGCAAGAGCGTCAACGAGTGGCTGCAGCTGGGCGTGAAACTGCCGGCCGGCACCACCCTGCCAACCGGCAGCGACCAGCTGCCCGCCGCCCTGTTGCTGCCCGCAGGTGCCAAGGGGCCAGCATTCCTGGTACTGGACAACTTCCGCGCCATCCTCAAGTACAACAATTCGTCGTCCTACGCGCTGGCGGTGAGCCTGCTGGGGGATCGTTTCTCCGGATGGGGGTTCATTGCCGGCAGCTGGCCGAAAGAGGACCTGCCGCTGAGCCGCAGCGAACGAATCGAGTTGCAGACCTTGCTCAATGCCAACGGGCATGAAGCAGGCAATCCGGATGGGATCATCGGCGCCAATACCCGCAAGGCAATCCGCAATGCGCAGCAGGCCCAGGGTTGGCCGGCGGATGGTTATCCGACCCACAAGCTGCTTGATAGCCTGCGCCGCTAGAGAGCGCAGAGGGGCGCTTTGCGCCCCTTTCGCGGCACAAGGCCGCTCCTACAGGCGATTGCAATCCCCTGTAGGAGCGGCCTTGTGCCGCGAAAGGGCTGCAAAGCAGCCCCGGCGATCTCAACCCCTGAACAGATCCTGCAACAGCACCAGACTCTGCTCTTCAGCATCCAGTCGCACACTTGCCCCCATCGGCAAGCACACATTCGGATCACAGTGCCCACTGCGCCACCCGGCCAGCACCGGCACCCCGAGCGGGCCGAAGATGTCCAGCAGCAGCGGCGTCATCGCCGCCACCGTGATCCCGGCAAAGTCCCCCACCAGCACCCCTCGCACCTCTTCCAGCTTGCCGGCCAGGCGCAGTTGGGTCAGCAGTCGGTCGACACGGTAGAGCGGCTCGTTGACGTCCTCGATGAACAGGATGCTGTCCCGGGTGTCGACTTCCGCCAGCGTCCCCAGCGTGGAGCCGAGCAGCGACAGGTTGCCGCCAACCAGACGCCCGCTGGCAATCCCGGGCACCACGCTGGTGAGCGGGAACTCGACAGGGTGGTCAATCACATCACCCGCCCCCAGCCGCCCCCGTAGCTGTCCGAACAGTGAGCTGACGGTGGGCTCGAGCTTGCCCCCCTGCAGGTCGGCATTGAGCATTGCACCATGGAAGGCCAGCATCCCGGCATGTCGGTTGAGCGCCGAATGCAGGGCGGTGATGTCGCTGTAACCCACCAGCGGCTTGGGATGGCGTCGGATCAGTTCGAAGTCGATGCGGTCCAGCAGGCGCATGCTGCCGTAACCGCCGCGCATGCACAGGATGGCGTCGATGTCCGGGGCGCTGAATGCATCGTGCAGGTCACGCAGGCGTTGCTCGTCGCTGCCGGCAAGGTAACCGTCCGCCTGCAGCACCCCAGGGTAGATGCGGCACTGCTGGCCACGGCTTTCGAACCACTGACGGGCCTTGTCGGTGTCCAGCCGCGCCGGCCCGGCCGGGGCGACGATGGCGAAACGGGCGTTGTCAGGCAAGGCCTTGGGCAACAGGTATTCAGCAGTTTCCAGGCAATTCATCGCGCCACTCCTTGCAGCTTGTCGCTTGAAACAGATCGCTCAAAAACAAAAATGCCGATGCCGCCTTCCGGCGCGCATCGGCATGTCCCGCTCAAGCCCGGTTCAGAGCTTGATCTTGGCTTCGTGGGCCTGCTGGTCGGCGTGGTACGACGAGCGCACCAGCGGGCCGGAGGCGACGTTCTTGAAGCCCATCTTGTAACCTTCCTCGGCGAACCAGGCGAAGGTGTCCGGGTGCACGAAGCGCTGTACCGGCAGGTGGTTGCGCGACGGCTGCAGGTACTGGCCGAGGGTCAGCATGTCGATGTCATGCTCGCGCATGCGGTGCATGACCTCGATCACCTCGTCGTCGGTCTCGCCCAGGCCCAGCATCAGGCCGGACTTGGTCGGTACGTGCGGGACCATCTGCTTGAACTTCTGCAGCAGGTCCAGCGACCAGTCGTAGTCCGAGCCCGGACGCGCGGCCTTGTACAGGCGCGGTACGGTCTCGAGGTTGTGGTTGAACACGTCGGGCGGGGTCTGCGCGGTGATTTCCAGCGCCACGTCCATGCGCCCACGGTAGTCCGGCACCAGGGTCTCCAGCTGGACGCCCGGCGACAGCGCGCGGATTTCGCGGATGCAATCGGCGAAGTGCTGGGCACCGCCGTCACGCAGGTCATCGCGGTCCACCGAGGTGATCACCACGTACTTCAGGCGCAGGTCGGCGATGGCGATGGCCAGGTTCTTCGGCTCGTCCAGGTCCAGAGGCTTCGGACGGCCGTGGCCGACATCGCAGAACGGGCAGCGACGGGTGCAGATGTCGCCCATGATCATGAAGGTCGCGGTGCCGCCGGAGAAGCACTCGCCCAGGTTCGGGCAGGAGGCCTCTTCGCACACGCTGTGCAGTTTGTGCTTGCGCAGCAGTTGCTTGATGCGGTCGACCTCCGGCGAAACCGGGATGCGCACGCGAATCCAGTCAGGCTTTTTCGGCAGTTCTTCGGTGGGGATGATCTTCACCGGGATGCGCGCCACCTTCTCGGCGCCGCGCAGCTTCACGCCGGCCTCGACTTTCTTCGGCACAGGGCGCGGGGTCACGTCTTGCGTGGGGATCAGGTTCGGCACGGCTTCTTGCACAGTTGTCATAATCAGTCGATTCCGCCCGTCAGGGTCGTCTGCTCAGCATAGTCGAGGTGCCTGACCAGCTGTCCGCGCAGCCTTGTCCTGACCTCGTCAAGTTCGATCGGGCCTGCCAGGTCGCGCAGCTGGGTCATGGCCAGCCCCGCATACCCACAGGGGTTGATTCGGCGGAATGGCGCAAGGTCCATGTCCACGTTCAGGGCAAGGCCGTGGAAGGAACGACCGTTGCGGATTCGAAGGCCAAGGGACGCGATCTTCGCGCCATCGACGTAGACGCCCGGGGCATCGGGCTTGGCCACCGCCTGCACGCCGTAGCTGGCGAGCAGGTCGATGAGCGTCTGCTCGATGCGACTGACCAGCTCGCGCACGCCGATGCTCAGGCGCCGCACATCCAGCAGCAGGTAGGCCACCAGTTGGCCGGGGCCGTGATAAGTGACCTGGCCACCGCGATCGGTCTGTACCACCGGGATCTCCCCCGGGATCAGCAGGTGCTCGGCCTTGCCGGCCTGGCCCTGGGTGAAGACCGGCGGGTGCTCGACCAGCCAGACTTCGTCCTGGCTGTCCGGGCCGCGGTGCTCGGTAAAGCGGCGCATGGCCTGCAGCACCGGTTCATAGGGCTGCAGGCCAAGATCGCGAATACCGAGCACGCCGGACATCACAGCACCATTTTCACGATGCCGGTGGCACGCAGGGCACTGTTGATGTCGTGCAGCTGGTTTTCGCTCTCGGCAACGATATGCAGTTGCACCGTGGTGTACTTGCCTTCCTTGCTCTGGCGCTCGGCCAGGGTCGACAGGTCGACCTTGGCGTGCTTGCTGAGGATCTCGATCACGGTGTCGCGGAAACCGACAACGGTGTCACCGATCACCTTGATCGGGTAGTCCTCGCAGGGGAATTCGATCTTGTGCGACTTGACGTCTTCTTCGCTCATGGCGGAAACGGCCTCGTAAGCCGTGGCAGCAACATCGCCCCCGCCTGGTTCACGGGGGCGCGCTGGTCACGTATCAGTTGAACAAACCGTAGAAGAACAGGCGGATGCTATCCCACATACGGCCGAAGAAACCAGCTTCCTCCACGCCGTCAAGGGCGATGAGGTCGGCGCTGTGAACCACTTTCTCGTCCAGTTTGACTTCCACTTTGCCGATCACGTCACCTTTGGCGATCGGAGCGGTCAGTTGCGGGTTCATGGTCATCGAAGCCTGGAGGCGCTTCAATTGGCCTTTAGGCATGGTCATGGTCAGGTCGTTGGCCAAGCCGGCTTTCACCTGGTTGGTCGCGCCTTTCCATACCTGGGCCTGGGTCAGCTCGGTGCCTTTCTGGTAGAAGGTCTGGGTTTCGAAGAAGCGGAAACCGTAGGTCAGCAGCTTCTGGGTCTCGGCGGCGCGGGACTGCTCGCTGTTGGTGCCGAACACCACGGCGATCAGGCGCTGGCCGTCACGCACGGCCGAGGCGACCATGCAGTAGCCGGCTTCGTCGGTGTGGCCGGTCTTCAGGCCATCGACGGTCTTGTCGCGCCACAGCAGCAGGTTACGGTTCGGCTGCTTGATGTTGTTCCAGAAGAACTCTTTCTGCGAGTAGATGGCGTAGTGCGCCGGATCTTCGTTGATGATCGCGCGTGCCAGCAGGGCCATGTCGTGGGCCGAGGAGTAGTGCTCGGGGTTCGGCAGGCCGGTCGGGTTCATGAAGTGGCTGTTGGCCATGCCCAGGTCGGTGGCGGTCTTGTTCATCATGTCGGCGAAAGCGTCTTCGCTGCCGGCGATGTGCTCGGACAGGGCGACCGAGGCGTCGTTGCCGGACTGGATGATGATGCCGTGCAGCAGGTCGCTGACGGTGACCTGGCTGCCGACCTTGATGAACATGCGCGAACCACCGGTGCGCCAGGCGTTCTCGCTGACGGTGACCGGGTCGTTCTCGCCGATCTGGCCGCGACGGATGTCCAAGGTGGCGATGTAGGCGGTCATCAGCTTGGTCAGGCTGGCCGGCGGCAGGCGCTCGTCACCGTTGTTCTCGACCAGCACGTTGCCGCTGGACGCGTCCATGAGTACGTAGGACTTGGCGGCCAGTTGCGGTGGTGCCGGCATCATCTGCTCCGCTGCGAAGGCAGCAGGCATGATCATCAGCAGAACGGGCAGGCAAAGTCGTTTGGCAAGGTTGGTGATGTTCATCCGTCTCTCGTAAATCGCTAATGGTCTGATGTTCCGTGGGCAAGTTCGTTTGCCCAGCGCCCCGTCAGTCTAGTTTTATGGCCGGTGGCCTGGCCCGACAGTGCGACGTAATGCCGCTGCGGGCAAAAGCGGGCATTGTACATGTCATTGCCCGGCAATTCATGAACAAACCGACAGATCGGTGTGCTCTGCTTCGCGGGTGAACCCGCTCCCACAGGATCTGTGCAAAACCCTGTGGGAGCGGGTTTACCCGCGAAAGGTCCGACGCGTACGTCAGTCGGTCACGACCTTCGCCTGACCGAGGTTCGCCAGGCGAATGCTGTCCTGCGCCTGCTGGATCTCGCCCTGGCTGTTGATCGGCCCCAGGCGCACCCGGTGCAGGGTCTGCTGGTTACGCACCACGGAGCTGATGAACACCGGCGCGCTGACCATGGTGCTCAGCTTCGAGCGCAGCAGCTCGGCGGCATCCGGGTTGGCGAATGCGCCCACCTGCAGGATGCTGCCGCCACTTGCGTTCGGCACATTGTTGCCGCCCACCTGCACCGGCACCACCGGCGCCGCGTGCTGCTGCGGTGGCGGGGTCCACTGCTCGACCCGGCCGGTGCTCGCGGCAATCGGCTGGGCCTGGGCCACCTGCGGTTCCTTGAGCACCATCGGCGGCTGCTGGCCACGCTGGGCCCACCATTGCTGCGGGTCGATCCCTTCGACGCGCACGTGCGCGGTGCCGGTCTCGGCATAGCCGAGCTTCTTCGCCGCGGCGTAGGACAGGTCGATGATACGGTCGGAATAGAACGGGCCACGGTCATTGACCCGCAGGATCACACTGCGGCCGTTGGCCAGGTTGGTCACTCGCACATAGGCCGGCAGGGGCAGGGTCTTGTGCGCCGCGCTCATGCCGTACAGGTCGTACAGCTCGCCGTTGGCGGTGTTCTGGCCGTGGAACTTGGTGCCATACCACGACGCGGTGCCTTCGGCGCGGTAGTTGCGCGAGTCCTGCATCGGGTAGTAGGTCTTGCCCAGCACCGTGTAGGGGTTGGCCTTGTAGTTGCCAGTGTGCACGGTCGGCGTGGCGTCGGGGATCTTGTTGACGTCCACGTCCCACCAGGGCGCGCCGTCCTTGTGCGCACGATTGATGTCCAGGCCCGGCTGCGCGCGCACGGTGTTGCCGCTCTGCGGGGTGGAGGGCCGGCTCGACGAGCAGCTGGCCAGCACCAGGCCGACAGCGACGCAGGTGAGCAGTTTTGCGGTATTGACGGTGAAAAATTCGCGCATTTACTTGACGCCCCGTGCCAGAACCAGCTGTTCGGAAAGCTGATGCACCGCCATGGCATACATCACGCTGCGGTTGTAGCGAGTGATCGCGTAGAAGTTTTTCAGGCCCATCCAGTACTCGGGGCCATCGGCGCCTTCCAGGCGGAAGGCGGTGACCGGCAGATCATCGCGCAGCGCATCATGACCCGACCAGCCCAGCGCCCGCAACTGCGCGACCGTCCTGGTCGGCTCGATGCCGGTGGTCAGGCCTTCGTCGACCCGTGCGCCGGCCACGCTGGCGCGGCTGACCACAGGTTCCCCGGGTACCCAGCCATGACGCTTGAAGTAGCTGGCGACGCTGCCGATGGCATCGTCCGGGTTGTTCCAGATATTGATGTGGCCGTCGCCGTCGAAGTCCACGGCATAAGCGCGGAAGCTGCTCGGCATGAACTGCGGCAGGCCCATGGCGCCGGCATAGGAGCCCTTGAGCGTGAGCGGATCAAGCTGCTCCTCGCGGGCCAGCAGAAGGAACTCGCGCAGCTCCTTGCGGAAGAATTCGGCCCGTGGCGGGTAGTCGAAACCGAGCGTGGACAGGGCATCGATGACCCGGTAGTTGCCGGTGTTGCGACCGAAGAAGGTTTCCACGCCGATGATCGCGACGATGTACTGCGCCGGCACGCCGTATTCCTGTTCGGCGCGGGCCAGCACGGCCTCGTGCTGGCGCCAGAAGTCCACACCGCGGGCGATGCGCGCGTCGGTGATGAACATCGGGCGGTATTCCTTCCACGGCTTGACCCGCTCGGCCGGCCGCGATATCGCATCGAGGATCGCCTGCTTGCGCTGCACCTCGCGGAACACGCCCATCAGTTGCTCGCCGGCGAAGCCGTAGTCGCGAGTCATCTCGCCAACGAACTCGGCCACCTGGGGCGAGCCGTCGTAGTCACCGGCATTGGCCTGCTGGATTGCGCCGAGCAACCCCACTGCGCCGAAGAACGGCGCCAGGCGGGCAGCCCAGCCACGCACTGCTTGCATGAAATTCTTCACCTTTTTCAAACCTGTGCAATCCATTTACGGTGCGTATGGATCGACATCAGAACGCCAAACGCTGACAGCAGCGTCACCAACGAAGTTCCGCCATAGCTGATGAAGGGCAGCGGCACGCCCACCACGGGCAGTAGGCCGCTGACCATACCGATATTGACGAACACATAAACAAAGAAGGTCATGGTCAGGCTGCCCGCGAGCAGCTTGCCGAACAGGGTCTGGGCCTGGGCGGTGATCATCAGCCCGCGGCCGATCAGCAGGATGTAGATCAGCAGCAGCAGGCAGATGCCGACCAGGCCGAACTCCTCGCCGAGCACGGCGATGATGAAGTCGGTGTGGCTTTCCGGCAGGAAGTCCAGGTGCGACTGGGTGCCCAGCAGCCAGCCCTTGCCGAACACCCCGCCCGAACCGATCGCCGCCTTGGACTGGATGATGTTCCAGCCGGTGCCCAGCGGGTCGCTTTCCGGGTCGAGGAAGGTCAGTACGCGCTGCTTCTGGTAGTCGTGCATGACAAAGAACCACATCGCCACCGCCACCGGCACCGCCGCGGCGATCACGCTGACGATCCAGCGCCAGCGCAGCCCGCCCATGAACAGCACGAAGGCGCCCGAGGCGAGGATCAGCAAGGCCGTGCCCAGGTCAGGCTGGCGCACGATGAGGATGAACGGCACGCCGATCAGGACCAGGCTGATCGCCACATGCTTGAGCTGCGGCGGCAACGTGCGCTTGGCCAGGTACCAGGCGATGGTCGCCGGCATGATGATCTTCATGAATTCCGAGGGCTGGAAACGGATCACCCCGGGAATGTTGATCCAGCGCGTCGCGCCCATGGCGTTGTGGCCCATGACGTCCACCACGATCAGCAGGAACACCCCGGCCAGGTAGGCCAGCGGCACCCAGCGCGCCATGAAGCGCGGTTCGAGCTGGGCGATGATGAACATCGACACCAGGCCGATGCCGAAGGAACTGGCCTGCTTCATCAGCAGGTCCCAGTTCTTGCCGCTGGCCGAATAGAGCACGAACAGGCTGCCGGCGGCGAGCGTCAGCAGGATGAGCAGCAAGGGGCCGTCGATGTGGATGCGCTGCAGGAAGCTGGCGCGCCTGCGCATCACGTCCTCGCTGGAGAGCATGCGGTCGAAGTTGTTCTTCACGGGGCCGATTCCTGGGCGACTGTGGCGGGGGCGAACTCGGGCTTGAGCCGGCCGTTCTCGTCAAGCAGCCAGGCATCCATGACCTGGCGCACCACGGGGGCGGCGACGCCGGAA
Organism: Pseudomonas sp. DVZ6; assembly: GCF_024259445.1. Lineage (NCBI taxonomy): Bacteria > Pseudomonadati > Pseudomonadota > Gammaproteobacteria > Pseudomonadales > Pseudomonadaceae > Pseudomonas > Pseudomonas sp. DVZ6. The sequence continues at coordinate 40,789 of NZ_JANCLM010000034.1, read as the reverse complement.
CCGGACTCACCGTTCTCGACCATCACCGAAACCACGATCCTCGGATCGTCGGCCGGGGCGAAGGCGACGAACAAGGCGTGGTCGCGGTGGCGTTCCTGGAGTTTGTTACGGTCGTACTTCTCACCCTGCTTGATCGCCACCACCTGGGCCGTGCCGCTCTTGCCTGCGATGCGGTACTGCGAGCCGATGGCGGCCTTGCGGGCGGTGCCGCGGGCGCCGTGCATCACCTGCTCCATGCCATGAGTGACCCTGGCCCAGTCAGACTTGTCGCGCAGGACGATGTTTTCCATGGGGTTCTCGTCCACCGGAGGCTGGCCTTCGATGGTCTTGGCCAGGTGTGGACGGTTCCACACGCCTTTGTTGGCAATCAGCGCGGTGGCCTGGGCCAACTGCAGCGGCGTGGTCTGCATATAGCCCTGGCCGATGCCAAGGATCAGGGTTTCGCCGGGGAACCAGGCCTGACGGCGGGTGGCGCGCTTCCACTCACGGGACGGCATCAATCCGGGCGACTCTTCGAACATGTCCAGGGCGACCTTCTGCCCGATACCGAACTTGTTCATGTAGCTGGACAGCCGATCGATTCCCATCTTGTGCGCAAGATCGTAGAAGTACGTGTCGTTTGACCGCATGATCGCCACATCCAGGTCAACCCAGCCATCGCCGGTGCGGTTCCAGTTGCGGTATTTGTGATCGTAGTTGGGCAGTTGGTAGTAACCCGGGTCGAACACCCGGCTGCCTGCCGTCACCACGCCACTGTCGAGCCCGGCAATCGCCACTGCCGGCTTGATGGTCGAGCCAGGCGGATAAAGACCGCGCAGCACACGGTTGAACAGCGGCCGGTCGATCGAGTCGCGCAGTTCGGCGTAGGCCTTGAAGCCGATACCGGTGACGAACAGGTTGGGGTCGAAGCTCGGCTGGCTGACCATCGCCAGCACCTCGCCGGTGCGCGGGTCAAGGGCGACGATGGCGCCACGGCGCCCGCCCAGCGCCTGCTCGGCGGCTTCCTGCAGCTTGATATCCAAGCTCAGCACGATGTCCTTGCCCGGCTTCGGGTCGGTGCGCTTGAGCACTCGCAGCACGCGGCCACGGGCGTTGGTCTCGACTTCCTCGTACCCCACCTGGCCATGCAGCTCGTCTTCGTAGAAGCGCTCGATGCCAGTCTTGCCGATGTGGTGGGTGCCGCTGTAATTCACCGGGTCGAGGCTCTTGAGTTCCTTCTCGTTGATCCGCCCGACGTAGCCCACCGAATGGGCGAAATGCGCGCCCTGGGGGTAGTGGCGAACCAGCTGCGCCGCTACCTCCACGCCGGGCAGGCGGAACTGGTTGACCGCAATGCGGGCAATCTGCTCTTCGTTGAGCTCGAACAGGATCGGCACCGGCTCGAATGGCCGGCGCCCCTGCTTCATGCGCTTCTCGAACAGGGCACGGTCGTCGGGAGTGAGCTCGAGCACCTCGACGATCACATCCAGCACGTCCTGCCACTTGCCGGCATTGCCGGCGCGTTCGCGGGTCATCACCAGGCTGAAGCTGGGGCGGTTGTCCGCCACCACCACGCCGTTGCGGTCGAAGATCAGCCCACGGGTCGGCGGGATCGGCTGCACATGCACCCGGTTGTTCTCCGACAGCGTCGAGTGATAGTCGTACTGGATGACCTGCAGGTAATACAGCCGGGCGATCAGCACGCAGACGAGCAGAACCACCGCCACGGCGCCCACGACGACGCGGTTGCGCACCAGGCGGGCGTCTTTTTCGTGGTCCTTGAGGCGAATCTGCTGCGGCATCGGAGAGGCTTACAGGTTCATTTGTGGTAGGGATGCCCGGACAGCACGGTCCAGGCGCGGTAGATCTGCTCGCCGATGAGTATCCTTACCAACGGGTGCGGCAACGTCAGCGGCGACAGCGACCAGCGCTGTTCGCTGCGCGCGCAGACTTCCGGCGCCAGCCCTTCCGGGCCGCCCACCATCAGGTTGACCGTACGCGCGTCCAGGCGCCAACGGTCCAACTCGCCCGCCAGTTGCTCGGTGCTCCAGGGCTTGCCATGGACCTCGAGGGTGACGATGCGTTCCCCAGGCTGCACCTTGCTCAGCATCGCCTCGCCCTCCTGACGGATCAGGCGGGCGACATCGGCGTTCTTGCCGCGGGTGTTAAGCGGGATTTCCACCAGCTCCAGCGCAAGCTCCGGGGGCAGGCGCTTGGCATACTCATGCCAGCCTTCCTCGACCCACTTGGGCATGCGCGAGCCGACCGCGATCAGACGCAGACGCACGGCGCTTCCTTATTCCCGGTCTTTGAGCTTGTCGGTGAAGTAGTCGCTGGCGTTTTCCGGGCTGTGGTGCTTGGCATCGGCGGCACGGCTCTGCTCGGCACCCAGCCACAGGCGCTCCAGGTCGTAGAACTGGCGGGCAGCGGCGGTCATCATGTGCACGATGACGTCGTTCAGGTCCAGCAGGACCCAGTCGCTGTCGCCCTTGCCTTCTTCACCCAGGGGTTGCGCACCCTCTTTCTTCACCGCTTCACGGACCTTTTCCAGCATCGCGTTGATCTGGCGATTGGAGGTACCGGTGGCAATGATCATGTAGTCGGTCAGGCTGTGCTTTTCGCGCACGTCGATGACCTGGATGTCCTGGGCCTTGACGTCTTCCAGGGCGCTGATGGTCAGTTTGACCAGCTCTTCGCCACTGATGCCATTGATTTTCTGCTTGGTCATATAAAACTCGTTCAACTCATTGATTGAGGCGCCAGCGGGCGCCGTCAGTTGGACACACGATACAGGTCGTGTGCCTCGATATAGGCCAGTACTGCGTCCGGCACCAGGAACCGCACCGACTTGCCGCTGGCCAGCAGCTGCCGGATTTGCGTGGCGGACACCGCGAGCGGGGTCTGCCAGACGAACGAAATGTGCCCCGCCGGGCCGGACATGGCGGTGGGATCGCTCTCCGAGCGCGCCGCCAACAGGTTGCGCAACTCGTCAGGGGGTTCGACATCGGCATCCGGGCGCTGCAGCACCAGGATGTGACAGTGTTGCAGCAGCTCTTCCCAGCGATGCCAGCTGGGCAGGCCGCAGAACGCGTCCCAGCCCAGCACCAGGAACAGCTGGTCGTGCACGTTCAATTCAGAGCGGATCGATTCGAGCGTGTCGATGGTGTACGACGGTTTGTCGCGGGCCAGTTCACGGGCATCGACACTCAGGCAATCAACCCCGGCCACCGCGCCGCGCACCATGGCCAACCGATCCTGGGCCGACACCAGCGGCGTGTCGCGGTGCGGCGGGCGGGCGTTAGGCAGCAGGCGCAGCTCGTCCAGGCGCATGAACTCGGCCACTTCCAGCGCGCTGCGCAGGTGACCGATATGCACCGGATCGAAGGTACCGCCGAGAATGCCGATACGCCGGACTGCCACAGCGTTGCTCAACTCAGCACGACTCCTGGCCGCGCAGCTGGCCGTCGCCGATCACCACGTACTTCTCGCAGGTCAGGCCTTCCAGGCCGACCGGGCCGCGGGCGTGCAGCTTGTCGGTGGAGATGCCGATTTCCGCGCCCAGGCCGTACTCGAAGCCATCGGCGAAGCAGGTCGGGGTGTTGAGCATGACCGACGCCGAGTCTACCTCGGCGATGAAACGCCGGGACTGGCCCTGGTGCTCGGTAATGATCGAGTCGGTGTGGTGCGAGCCGTAGTGGTTGATGTGTTCGATGGCCTGCTCCAGGCCGTCGACGACGCGGATCGACAGGATCGCGTCAAGGTATTCGGTGTGCCAGTCGTCTTCACTGGCCGGCTTGGCGTCGATGATCGCCCGGGTGCGCTCGCAGCCGCGCAGCTCGACGCCCTTGTCGTGGAATCGGCGGGCCATTTCCGGCAGGAAGCGCTCGGCCACGGCCTGGTCCACCAACAGGGTTTCCATGGCGCCACAGATGCCGTAGCGGTAGGTCTTGGCGTTGAAGGCCACGCGCCATGCCTTGTCCAGGTCGGCATGGGCATCGACGAAGACATGGCAGATGCCGTCCAGATGCTTGATTACCGGTACCCGGGCGTCGCGACTGATGCGCTCGATCAGGCCACGGCCGCCACGCGGGACAATCACATCGACGAATTCCGGCATGCTGATCAGCGCGCCCACGGCCTCGCGGTCGGTGGTCTCGACCACTTGCACCACCGCCGGCGGCAGGCCGGCCTCGGCCAGGCCGCGCTGGATGCAGGCGGCGATGGCGCGGTTGGAGTGGATGGCCTCGGAGCCGCCGCGCAGGATGGTGGCGTTGCCCGACTTCAGACACAGGCTGGCGGCGTCGATGGTCACGTTGGGGCGCGACTCGTAGATGATGCCGATGACACCCAGCGGCACGCGCATCTTGCCGACCTGGATGCCCGACGGGCGGTAGCTCATGTCGCGGATGGCACCGACCGGATCCGCCAGGCTGGCCACCTGGCGCAGGCCGGTGATCATGCCGTCGATGCGCGCCGGGGTGAGTGCCAGGCGGTCGAGCAGCGCCGGCTCCAGGCCGTTCTTGCGACCGTTGGCCAGGTCCTGTTCGTTGGCTGCGGTGAGCGCGTCGCGAGCCGCGTCGAGGGCGTCGGCGGCGGCCTGCAGGGCGCGGTTCTTCTGCGCGGTGCTGGCACGGCCGATCACCCGCGAGGCCTCGCGGGCGGCGCGACCCAGGCGGGTCATGTAGTCAAGAACGGACTCGGTCATGGGTTCGGTGTCTTGGCAAAGGGGAAATCGGCTGATTATAACTGGAGCGCTCGGGTACGCCCAGCGGCGGGTGGCGGATGGTCGAAAATGGTGGGGGGAATGTGTTGGAAAGATGTAACGACCCGTATCAGCATTTCCTGCGCCTGATCCGGCCCTTTCGCGGGTAAACACGCTCCCACAGGCTCTGCGCATAACCTGTGGGAGCGGGTTTACCCGCGAAAGGGCCAATCACCGACTTGGCGATTCAGCCTCGATTAAGCCATTCATTGCTATCATCGCCGCCTCCATAGCCACGAACCGCGCGTATGTCCGTCCCAGCCCCCTGCCCGGCCCGGGCCTTGCCCGACAGCTTCTTCGACCGCGACGCCCAGACCCTCGCCCGCGAGCTGCTGGGCAAGGTCATCCGTCATCGCCACGGCGATCTCTGGCTGGCGGCGCGAATCATCGAGACCGAGGCCTACTACCTCACCGACAAGGGCAGCCACGCCTCCCTGGGCTTCACCGAGAAGCGCAAGGCGCTGTTCCTCGATGGCGGGCACATCTACATGTATTACGCCCGTGGCGGCGATTCACTGAACTTCAGCGCCCAGGGCCCGGGCAACGCGGTGCTGATCAAGTCCGCCTACCCCTGGACCGACGCCATCTCAGACGCCAACAGCCTGGCCCGGATGCAGCTGAACAACCCCGACGCCAGCGGCAACCTGCGCCCACCCGAGCGCCTGTGCAACGGCCAGACCCTGCTGTGCCGGGCCCTGGGCCTGAAGGTGCCGAACTGGGACGCCCGGCGCTTCGACCCCGAGCGCCTGTATGTCGAGGACTGCGCCATACAGGTACCAAGGGTGATCCAGACCACCCGGCTGGGCATCCCCCACGGCCGCGACGAACACCTGCCCTACCGCTTCGTCGATGCCGACTACGCGCGCTTCTGCAGCCGAAACCCGCTGCGCCGCGGCCAGGTCGAAGGCAAAGACTTCTTCATGCTCGAACAAGGAAACTGAACCATGGGCCAATGGCTCGACAGCCTGACCACCTGGCTTGGCGCCAATCCGCAGTGGCTCGGCCTGGCGATCTTCATCGTCGCCTGCATCGAATGCCTGGCGATCGCCGGCATCATCGTGCCCGGCACCGTGCTGCTGTTCGCCGTCGCCGTGCTGGCCGGCAGCGGCGCCTTCAGCCTCGGCGAGACGCTGTTGCTGGGCTTCCTCGGCGGGATGCTGGGCGATGCGATCTCCTACGGCATCGGCAAGTACTTCCACCAGAACATCCGCCGCCTGCCGCTGCTGCGCAGCCACCCGCAGTGGATCGGCAGCGCCGAGGCGTACTTCCAGCGCTACGGCATTGCCAGCCTGCTGGTCGGCCGCTTCATCGGCCCGCTGCGACCGATGCTGCCGATGGTCGCCGGCATGTTCGACATGCCGCTGCCACGCTTCATCGCCGTGAGCCTGGTGGCCGGCGCCGGCTGGTCGGTAGCCTACCTGCTGCCCGGCTGGGCCACCGGCGCGGCCATGCGCCTGCCACTGCCGGAAGGGTTCTGGCTGGACGCCGGGATCGTCGTCGGCACCCTGGCAGTGCTCATCGGCCTGAGCTTGAGCACCAGCATTCGCGACCAGCGCCACGGCACCCGGCTGATCGCCGCCCTCAGCGGCCTGGCCGTGGCCGCGCTGTTCATCGGCTGGCCATACCTGAGCGAGTTCGACCAGGGCGTGATGACCCTGGTTCAGGAACACCGCAGCCAGGCCATCGACGGCGCCGTGGTGCTGGTCACCCGCCTGGGCGACTTCCGCACCCAGTTCTTCCTGGGCGGCCTGCTCACCGGCTTGCTGCTGCTGGCCCGGCAATGGCGTCACGCCTTGTTCGCCGGCACCGCGCTGATCGGCACGGCCTTGGCCAACGGTACGCTGAAATGGCTGTTCGCCCGCGCCCGCCCCGAGGTGCTGGTCGATCCGCTGACCAGCTACAGCATGCCCAGCGGCCACAGCTCGGCGTCATTCGCCTTCTTCCTGGTGCTGGCGGTGCTGGCCGGACGCGGGCAGCCGCCGCGCATGCGCCTGACCTGGGTCATGCTGGGCTGCCTGCCGGCGCTGGCGATCGCCTTGTCGCGGGTTTACCTGGGCGCGCACTGGCCAACCGATATCCTCGCCGGAGCGTTGCTGGCGTGCTGCGTGTGCGCGGCGAGCCTGACCCTGGTGCAGCATCGCCAGCCGCTGGTGGCGCTGGCGCAACGGGTGTGGTGGCTGGTGCTGCCGGCATGCGTCGCGTTGCTGGCGTTCTTTGCCCTGCACGCGCTGCCAAAGGCGTTGTTGCGCTACCAGTATTGATACAGTCGCAAGTCCCTGTAGGAGCGGCCTTGTGCCGCGAAAGGGCTGCGAAGCGGCCCCGGGATTTCAGCGCTAAAGCAAAAATCGCCGGGGCCGCGTTGCGCCCCTTTCGCGGCACAAGGCCGCTCCTACAGGGATCGCATGGGCCGCTGGGCGGGCAATCCTGATCAGGCGAACAACTCGCCCTGGATCCGCTCGAGCAACGCCTGGATCGCCTCCAGCCTGAGCTGCGGCGAATCGATGGCCAGCAGGCCGAGCTTATCCTCTTCCATGAACGGCAGCAGGTACGCCAGCTGGTTGCCCAGCGACTGGCGCCCGTCCACGTCGCGCGGCATGTCCAGCGCTTCGACCATCGGGTGCTCGCCCAACGCCAGCAGCAGGGCCAGGAGGTCGTCGTCCTGCTCCAACAACGGGCTGTCCGCCAGGTCCGGCAGCCATTGCACCTCGGCGAGCATCAGCTGGTCCTTCTGCACCTCGGTCCGCTCGACGCGAAACCGCCGCACGCCCTCGACACGGATGCCCAGCAGGCCGTTGTCCTGCTGCACGAAATCGCGGATCAACGCCTCGCAGCCGAGCGAGGCCACCACTGGCGGCGCCTTGCCCACCTGTTCGCCTTCAAGGATGCACACCACGCCGAAACCGGCGCCCTGCTTCATGCAGCGGCCGATCATGTCCAGGTAGCGCGCCTCGAAGATCTGCAGGTCGAGCAGGCAACCGGGGAACAGCACGGTATTGAGGGGAAACAGCGGTAACGTCATCTCGATTCCTCAAGCCACCAGGCTGACCGCCAACGGCAGGAACACCGCCGTGGCCACCCCCATCAGGCTCATCGCCAGCGCGGCGAAGGCGCCGCATTCGTCACTTTCCTGCAAGGCCACCGAGGTACCCACCGCGTGGGCGGTCACCCCCAGCGCCATGCCTCGCGCCTCCGGGCTGAGCACGCCGCAGCGGGTCAACAGCGCCGGGCCGAAGATCGCGCCGATCACCCCGGTGATCAGCACGAACACCGCGGCCAGGGCCGCCACCCCGCCGATCTGCTCGGCCACCAGCATGGCGATCGGCGAAGTGACCGACTTCGGCGCCATGGTCATCAGGATCATGTGTTCGGCACCGAACCACCACCCCAGCGCCAGGCACGCCACGGTGGCGAACAGGCCTCCGACTACCAGCGTAGTAAATGTCGGCCAGAACAGCTGCCGAATACGCCGCAGGTTGAGGTAGAGCGGCACCGCCAGGGCCACGGTAGCCGGCCCCAGGAGGATGTTCATGATCTCGGTGCTCTTGCGGTACTCGGCGTAGTCGATGCCGCAGGCCAGGAGGATGCCGATCACCACCAGCATCGACACCAGCACCGGCTGCAGGAAGATCCAGCGGGTCCTCTCATAGCCCGCCAGCACCAGCTGGTAGGCGGCCAGGGTGATGCCGATGCCGAACAACGGATGGTGGATGACCGCCTCGAGCGCGCCGTGCCAGTCGAGGATCATGGCTGCTCCTCGCGCCTGCCCTGACGCTGGATCAACTTCTGCATCAGCACGCCGACGAACACCAGGGTCAGCAGGCAGGAAATCAGCAGGGCTCCGACAATGGCCCAGAAGTCGGCGGCGATGTCCCTGGCATAGACCATCACCCCCACCGCCGGCGGCACCAGCAGCAGCGGCAGGTAGCGCAACAGGCTGCCGGCGGCCTCGTTGAGTGGCTGGCCGACCTCGCCACGGATCATCAGGAAGGCCATCAGCAGCAACAGGCCGATGATGGGCCCGGGCAGGATGGGCAGCAACAGGTGGTTGATCGCCGTTCCCAGCAACTGGAACAGCACCAGCCAGGTCAAACCACGCAACAGCATATGGACCTCCCTCAGAGCATGGCGACCATTATAAGCACGCTAAGCAACTGCCTATAAGGCGATATTCGGCGAAAAGCGGGCAACTTGACTGAAACGGTTCGCCGTGCTGATCTTGCACACTCGTACCAAATGACAATCTGGAGATGTCGCGATGCCCTATGTACCCGTTACAGAGCTTTCGCAGTACGTTGGCAAGGAACTGGGACGTTCCGCCTGGCTGAAGATCGATCAGCAACGCATCAACCTGTTCGCCGAGGCCACTGGCGATTTCCAGTTCATCCATGTCGACCCGGTCAAAGCGGCCAAGACCCCGTTCGGCACCACCATCGCCCATGGTTTTCTCACCCTGTCGTTGATTCCCAAACTGATGGAAGACATCCTCGTGCTGCCCGAAGGGCTGAAGATGGTGGTCAACTACGGCCTGGACAGCGTGCGCTTCATCCAGCCGGTGAAGGTCGACAGCCAGGTACGACTGAAGGTCGACCTGACCGACGCCACCGAGAAGAAACCGGGGCAATGGCTGCTCAAGGCCACCGTCACCCTCGAGATCGAAGGCGAAGAAAAACCCGCCTACATCGCCGAACCGCTGTCGCTCTGCTTCGTCTGAGCCGCCCCAGGGGTCGCCACGCGGCCCCGATTCACGCACCTGCGCATTCTGCGGCATACTCGGCGCATCGATTGTCCCGGAACCCGCCATGCGCCGCCTGCTCCCCCTGACCCTGATCCTGCTGCTCGCCGCCTGCGGCGAAGGCGAACCACTGTCGCCCCCGGACGCCCGGCTGCCCGACGGCGGCCGCTACCGCGGCCAGGTGGTTGACGGCCTGCTGCAAGGCGAGGGGCGCATCGACTATCCCAACGGCAGCTGGTACGCCGGCACCTTCAAGGACGGCCAGTGGCATGGCCAGGGCGAATGGCACGGCAGCAACGGCGAGGTCTATCGCGGCCAATTCAGCGAAGGCCTGTTCCAGGGCCTGGGCGACCTGACCACCCCCGACAGCCATTATGCCGGCACCTTCAAGCATGGCCGCCGCGATGGCGAGGGCACGCTCAAACAAAACGACCAGACCTACCGCGGCCAGTTCAAGGACGACCAGTACGAAGGTGCCGGCCAGCTCGAACTGGCCGACGGCAGCCGCTACCAGGGCCTGTTCGCCAAGGGCAAGCCCAACGGCGCCGGGGTGCGCAGCGACGCCAGCGGCAACCAGTTCGGCGGCCACTTCATCGACGGCCAGCTGCAAGGCGCCGGCACCTACGACAGCGCCGACGGCGAGCAGTACATCGGCGAGTTCAAGGACAACCGCCTCGAAGGCCGAGGTCGCTACGAGAGCGCCGACGGCGACGTCTGGATCGGCGACTTCAAGGATGGGTCGCTGGTCGGCCAGGGCGAACTGCTGGGCAGCGACGGCAGCCGCTACAAGGGTGGTTTTCGCGACTGGCGCTTCGCCGGCAGCGGCACCTTGCAACTGGCCGACGGCAGCCAGTATGTCGGCGGTTTTGCCGACGACGCCTACCATGGTCGCGGCAAGCTGACCCACCCGGACGGACGGGTCGAGAGCGGCACCTGGGTCAACGGCGTGCGGGTGCGCGATGCCCAGGGCAAGCTGCTGCCCGACCCGCTGGACCTGGCCCTGCTCAACCAGGGCAAACTACTGGCCGATGCACTGGCCAAGGTGCCTGCGTCGGTACCGCCGGTGCAGCTGTACAGCCTGGTGGTGGCCGGTGACGGCCAGCAAAGCGTGTTCCTGCGTGAGGCCGACTATGTCAGCAACATGCTCAAGGTGCGCTTCGGCGCCCACGGCCAGGTGACCCTGGTCAATCATCGCGACCATCTGGCCGACCGCCCCATGGCCACACGCGAGAACATCACCCGTGCCGCCCGTACCCTGGCCGAGCGCAGCGGCCCGGAGGACCTGGTGTTCATCTACTTGACCAGCCACGGCAGCCATGACCACCAACTGGTGCTCGACCAGCCGCGCCTGCAACTGGCCGACCTGTCCGCCGACGAACTGGCCAGCGCCCTGGCACCACTGAAGGACCGCGACAAGGTGATCGTCATCTCCGCCTGTTATTCCGGTGGCTATATCGCCCCGCTCAAGGACGACCGCACCCTGGTCATGACCGCCGCGCGCCCCGACCGGGTGTCGTTCGGCTGCTCGGAAGAGGCCGACTTCACCTACTTCGGCGACGCCCTGTTCGCCCAGGCGCTGAACCAGACCGACGACCTGAAACAGGCGTTTGAACTGGCGCGGCAAAGCGTTGCCGAAAGAGAACGAAGGGAGGGCTTCGAAGCCTCGGAGCCACAGCTCTGGGCGCCGCCGCCAGTGATCAGCCACTGGCAGCGCCTGCGCCACCAACAGGCCGAGCAAGCCCTGCGCAATGAAGCCCAGCCAGCTTCGGGGGAACAGGCAAAAAAACCTGGCGCCCACTAAGCTGTGTAGTAACGAGGGAGAGACACCATGTACCTGACGCCTCAACATGTCCTGCTTGCCGGTGCCACGGGTCTGACGGGTGAACACCTGCTGGATCGCCTGCTCAACGAGCCCACCATCAGCCGCGTGCTGGCACCGACCCGTCGCCCCCTGGCCGAGCATCCGCACCTGGAAAACCCGGTGGGCGACCCGGCCGTGTTTCTCCCGCAACTGGCCGGTCGTGTCGATATCGCCTTCTGCTGCCTGGGCACCACGCTCAAGCAGGCAGGCTCGGAAAACGCCTTCCGCGCCGTCGACCTGGACATGGTCGTGGCCTTCAGCAAGCGTGCCCGCGAGATGGGTGCCCGTCACCTGCTGGTGATCAGCGCCCTGGGCGCCGATCCGAAGTCGTCGGTCTTCTACAACCGGGTCAAGGGCGAGATGGAAGAGGCGCTCAAGCAGCAGGACTGGCCGCAGTTGACCATCGTGCGGCCTTCGCTATTGCTCGGAGAGCGCATAGAGCCGCGCCTGGGTGAGCGCATGGCGGCGCCGTTTGCCCGTCTGATACCGGGCAAGTACCGGGGCATCGAGGCCTGCACCCTGGCCCGGGCGCTGTGGCGCCTGGCGCTGGAAGAGGAAGACGGGATTCGGGTGGTCGAGTCGGACGAGTTGCGAAAACTCGGCAAGAAATAAGTCGCCAATGCCGGCCTCATCGCGGGGCAAGCCCGCTCCCACGCTCCGGGTATCGTTCAAGGGCGTGGGAGCGGGCTTGCCCCGCGATTGCTTTATTACAGACCACCGGTGGCGTTGAAACCCACCCCCGCCGCAGTCAACAACGACAGCGGCAGCAACAAGGTATCCAGCAACGCGCTCCCCGGCAGGTCCAGCCCCGGATAAGCCGGCGCTTCGGCGCCAAAGCGGTCCTCGGGGCAACAACCGCCATTGATCACGTACAAGTCCAGGCGCGTTCCGGCATACACCACCGGCGCCCCCGGCTTGTTGGCATCGAGGGTGCGCACCGTGGCGCAACCGCCGAGCTGGGCCAGTATCACCAGCCCCGCCAACACCCGCTTCAATCATCGACCCCGTAATGATGCTCGCCCCAGCGCGGCAGCATGTCCTGCGGGATGTTCAGCAGGTTGAGGATGCGCGCCACGACGAAATCGACCAGGTCGTCGATGCTCTGCGGCTGGTGATAGAACCCCGGTGCCGCCGGCAGGATCACCGCGCCCATCTGCGACAGCTTGAGCATGTTCTCCAGGTGGATGGTGGAGAACGGCGCCTCGCGCGGCACCAGGATCAGTTGCCGACGTTCCTTGAGGGTCACGTCGGCGGCGCGCTCGATCAGGTTGTTGCAGGCACCCGTGGCGATCGCCGACAGGGTGCCGGTGGAACAGGGCACCACCACCATCGCCGCCGGCGCGCCGGAGCCCGAGGCCACCGGCGACATCCAGTCCTCCTTGCCGTACACGCGGATCTGCCCGTCGGCCGCGCCGGTGTACTCGGTGAGGAACGCCTGCATGGCCTGGGGCTTGGCCGGCAGCAGCACGTCGGTCTCGGTGGCCATCACCAACTGCGCGGCCTTGGAGATGAGGAAGTGCACCTCGCGGTCCTCGCGCACCAGGCAATCGAGCAGACGCAGGCCATACTGCGCCCCGGAGGCGCCGGTCATGGCCAGGGTGATGCGTTCCGGCCCGCTCACTTCAGCGCCTCGGCCAGCTTGCCGTGCAGGCCGCCGAAGCCGCCGTTGCTCATGATCACCACATGGGTGCCCGGGCGGGCCTGGCCCTTGATGCGCTCGATGATGGCTTCGAGGCTGTCGGCCACCACGCTCGGCACCTTGCACTGCGCGGCGGTGCCCGCCAGGTCCCAGCCCAGGTTGGGCGGCGCGTACCAGATCACCTGGTCGGCGTCGTTGATGCTTTCCGGCAGGCCATCGCGGTGGGCGCCAAGCTTCATGGAGTTGGAGCGCGGCTCGATCACCGCAATCACCGGCGCCTCGCCAACGCGCTTGCGCAGGCCATCGAGGGTGGTGGCAATGGCAGTCGGGTGGTGGGCGAAGTCATCGTAGATGGTCACGCCTTGAACTTCGGCGACCTTCTCCATACGCCGTTTGACGCTCTTGAACGCGCTCAGGCCCTCGATGCCCATGGCCGGGGCCACACCCACATGGCGGGCGGCCGCCAGGGTGGCCAGGGCGTTGGCAACGTTGTGCTGGCCAGTCAAGGCCCAGTCCACCACGCCTTGCGCCTCGTCCTCGAACAGCACTTCGAAGCGCGAACCGTCGGCGCTGAGCAGGCGCGCCTGCCACTGGCCACCAGCTCCGGTGGTCTGCACCGGGGTCCAGCAGCCCATGCCGATCACTCGCTCCAGCGCCTGCTCGGTGGTCGGGTGGATGACCAGGCCTTCGCTCGGGATGGTGCGCACCAGGTGATGGAACTGCCGCTCGATGGACGCCAGGTCCGGGAAGATGTCCGCGTGATCGAACTCGAGGTTGTTGAGGATCGCGGTGCGCGGGTGGTAGTGCACGAACTTTGAGCGCTTGTCGAAGAAGGCGCTGTCGTATTCGTCGGCCTCGACCACGAAGAACGGTGTGCCGCCCAGGCGCGCCGACACCGAGAAGTTCTGCGGCACGCCGCCGATCAGGAAGCCCGGGCTCATGCCGGCATGCTCCAGGACCCAGGCCAGCATGCTGCTGGTGGTGGTCTTGCCATGGGTACCGGCCACGGCCAGCACCCAGCGGCCCTGCAGCACATGGTCGGCCAGCCACTGCGGGCCGGACACATAGGGCAGGCCCTTGTTCAGCACGTACTCCACCGCCGGGTTGCCCCGCGACATGGCGTTGCCGATCACCACCAGGTCAGGTGCCGGCTCCAGCTGGGCCGGGTCGTAGCCCTGGGTCAGCTCGATGCCCTGGGCCTCGAGCTGGGTGCTCATCGGGGGATAGACGTTGGCATCGGAGCCGGTGACGCGGTGGCCCAGTTCCTTGGCCAGCACCGCCAGCGAACCCATGAAAGTGCCGCAAATACCGAGAATATGAATGTGCATGATCGACCTCGCAAAACGTCGAGGCAGGGTAGCCCAGGGCGAGGGAAATCGCACTCGCTGTTTCGCTCAACCAGCCCTGGCGATGCCGTGTTTGCGCAGTTTTCGATACAAGGTATTGCGGCTGATGCCCAGGTGTTCGGCGACGCGGGTCAAGTGCCAGCGGTTTGCCTCCAGTACGGCGAGCAATGCATCGCGCTCGGCGTGTAGGAGCGGCCTTGTGCCGCGAAAGGGCTGCGCAGCGGCCCCGGCGATTTCAGCGATATGGTCAGGATCCTGGGGCCGCTCTGCGGCCCTTTCGCGGCACAAGGCCGCTCCTACAGAGGGCGCGCCATGGCGGACAATTGCAGGGAGATCGGAAAACTCGATGTGCGCACCTTCGCACAACGCCACCAGCGTACGCAGCACATTCCTCATCTGCCGCACGTTACCCGGCCAGGTGAAGTCCAGCAGTGCCTGGCGGGCGGCCGGGTCGAGGCCGACGGGTTGGCCCTCGGCCTCCTGCGCCAGCAGGAAATCGAGCAACTGCGCCTTGTCGCTACGCTCGCGCAGCGCCGGCAGTGCAACCTCGAGGCCATTGAGGCGGTAATAGAGATCTTCGCGAAAGCCCCCCTGTTCAACCCGTTCCAGCAGGTCACGGTGGGTGGCGCTGACGATCCGCACATCCACCGCCTGCGGCTCGCCACCGATGGGCACCACCTGGCGTTCTTCGAGCACCCGCAGCAGGCGGGTCTGTAGCGCCAGCGGCATATCGCCGATCTCGTCCAGCAGCAAGGTGCCGCCATCGGCCTGCAACAGCTTGCCGCGCATGCCCTCCTTGCGCGCGCCGGTGAAGCTGCCGCCGCGATAGCCGAACAGCTCGCTCTCGATCAGGCTCTCGGGAATCGACGCGCAGTTGATCGCCACGAACGGCTTGTGCCGGCGCGAGCTGGCCTGGTGCACGGCCTGGGCGAAGGCCTCCTTGCCGCAGCCGGTCTCGCCGCGCAGCAGCAGCGGCACATCACGCTCGAACACCCGCACGGCGCGGCGAAAGTCCTCGCGCAGGGCCGGGTCGAGCAGGCAGATGCCGGGGTCGCTGGCCCGGGGCAAGGCCACCGGCACTGACCACACCGGCGTTCGGGCCTGGCCGCGCAAGCTGGCGAACACCTGGCGGCCATCGCGGGTGTGCAGCGGCCAGGCGCTGCTGCCCTGGGGCGTGGCGCGACTGAACAGCTCGTCGTGGCTGCAGGCGAAGAACCTGTCCAGGGGCTTGCCCAGCACGCCGCCTCGGATGGTCCCCAGCAGGTTCAAGGCGCTCTGGTTGGCGGCGCAAATCCGCCCGTCGCCATCGACGGCAAGCAACCCTTCGCTGAACAGGCCGACCGACTCGGCCTGCAGGTGGAAGCGCAGCAGCCACTGCTGCTCGAAATGACGCAGGAAATAACAGCTTTCGATCATCTTCGCCGACAGGTTGACCAGGGCCATGGTGTGGAACTGGCTCTGGCGCGAAACATCCGGCCGTGCCGATGACACGTCGAGTACCCCCAGCAGTTCACCGTGGGGGTCGAATACCGGGCTGGCCGAGCAGGTCAGGCCGGTATGGCGGCCACGAAAGTGCTCGTCCTGGTGAATGGTCAGGGCCTGGCGCTCGACCAGGCAGGTGCCGATGCCGTTGGTGCCCTCGCGGGCTTCGCTCCAGTCGGCGCCAAGCCACAGCCCGGCGCGCTCGAAGATGCGCCGCTCGCCGGGAGCGGTGACGCAGTTGAGGATCACCCCGCGGGCGTCGGTCAGCAACACCGCGTGCCCGCTGCCGGAGAGCTGCTGGTGCAGGCTGTTCATCTCGTTGTCGGCGATCTGCAGCACCTGGCGCAGGCGCTCGCGGCTCTCCAGCAGGCGGCCGTGCTCGAGCACCACCGGGGCCTGGGCCCGTGCCGGGTCGAGGTGGTAGTCCTCCAGGCAGCGCAGCCAGGAGCGGGCGATCGACGGGTCGCTGCCCGGCCCGCTGGCCTGGCCGTGGGCGACCGTGAGCACTTGCTGGGCATGGCGGCTGAACGGGTTGCTCTGCATTTGTAGTTGTTCTCCGCAGATAGAGCGTGTCGCCAGCATCCTCCAGGCGGGAACGCTTTGCAATGGTGCACTGACCCTGCGGTCACGACCCGTGTCGCAAACGGTACAAAGTGTCACCCAGGCCGTACCGGCCTTGGCACAGAGCATGGCCAACCGCTTACCGCCCTTGACCCAAGTCATTGATACACAAGGACCTCCAGGCGCTGGCCCGACCTTTGCTCTACGCTAGGAAACTCCGCAACAATCACAACGACCAGGAGACACACCATGCGTTACGCACATCCCGGTACCGAGGGCGCGAAGGTTTCCTTCAAGAGCCGCTACGGCAACTACATCGGTGGTGAGTTCGTTCCTCCGGTAAAGGGTGAGTACTTCACCAACACCTCGCCGGTGAACGGCCAGGCGATCGCCGAGTTCCCCCGCTCCAGCGCCGAAGACATCGAAAAGGCCCTCGACGCCGCCCATGCCGCCGCCGACGCCTGGGGCCGCACCTCGGTGCAGGACCGCTCCAACGTCCTGCTGCGCATCGCCGATCGCATCGAGCAGAACCTCGAACTGCTGGCCATCACCGAGACCTGGGACAACGGCAAGCCGATCCGCGAAACCCTCAACGCCGACATCCCGCTGGCGGTCGATCACTTCCGCTACTTCGCCGGCTGCATCCGCGCCCAGGAAGGCGGCGCCGCCGAGATCAACGAATCCACCGTGGCTTATCACATCCACGAGCCACTGGGCGTGGTCGGGCAGATCATCCCGTGGAACTTCCCGCTGCTGATGGCCGCCTGGAAGCTGGCCCCGGCCCTGGCCGCCGGCAACTGCGTGGTGCTCAAGCCTGCCGAGCAGACGCCGCTGGGCATCACCGTGCTGCTGGAGCTGATCGGCGACCTGCTGCCCAAGGGCGTGCTCAACGTGGTGCAAGGCTATGGCCGCGAGGCCGGTGAAGCCCTGGCCACCAGCAAGCGCATCGCCAAGATCGCCTTCACCGGCTCCACCCCGGTCGGCGCGCATATCATGAAATGCGCCGCCGAGAACATCATCCCGTCCACCGTCGAGCTGGGTGGCAAGTCGCCCAACGTCTACTTCGAGGACATCATGCAGGCCGAGCCGGCCTTCATCGACAAGGCCGCCGAAGGCATGGTGCTGGCGTTCTTCAACCAGGGTGAAGTATGCACCTGCCCGTCGCGCGCCCTGGTGCAGGAGTCGATCTACCCGCAGTTCATGGAAGTGGTGATGAAGAAGGTCCTGCAGATCAAGCGCGGCGACCCGCTGGACACCGACACCATGGTCGGCGCCCAGGCATCCCAACAGCAGTTCGAGAAGATCCAGTCGTACCTGAAGATTGCCCAGGAAGAAGGCGCCGAGCTGCTCACCGGCGGCAAGGTGGAGCAGCTCGAAGGCGCGCTGGCCAGCGGCTACTACATCCAGCCGACCCTGCTCAAGGGCAACAACAAGATGCGCGTGTTCCAGGAAGAAATCTTCGGCCCGGTGGTCAGCGTCACCACCTTCAAGGACGAAGCCGAGGCCCTGGCCATCGCCAACGACACCGAGTTCGGCCTCGGTGCCGGCGTGTGGACCCGTGACATCAACCGCGCCTACCGCATGGGCCGCGGTATCAAGGCCGGCCGCGTGTGGACCAACTGCTACCACCTGTACCCGGCGCACGCCGCGTTCGGTGGCTACAAGAAGTCCGGCGTCGGCCGTGAAACCCACAAGATGATGCTCGACCACTACCAGCAGACCAAGAACCTGCTGGTGAGCTACGACATCAACCCGCTGGGCTTCTTCTAAACCGCGTCGCCCTTTTCGCGGGTAAACCCGCTCCCACAGATACAGCATAAAATTCAAAATCAGTGCCGAATCTGTGGGAGCGGGCTTGCCCGCGAAGAGGCCAGACCTGCACAAACCAGAAACCAGGGCGGTTCCCGTGCATCAACCGCTCTGGCCCGCTTCCTGCAAAACGAATCACCAGTGGCCGGCAGTCCCTCCGGCAACCTAAGAAAAACAACAGGTGAACCCTATGCCAAGCGATCATTCCGGCAGCGCGCCGGCGAGTTCCTCCGTCGACTTCGAAAAAGTCGGATCGGACTATTTCCAGCAACGTGAACTGAAGAAAGGCGCCGCCGGCTGGGTCCTGCTGGTGGGCCTGGGCGTGGCCTACGTGATCTCCGGCGACTATGCCGGCTGGAACTTCGGCCTGGCCCAGGGTGGCTGGGGCGGCATGTTCCTCGCCACCCTGCTGATGGCCACCATGTACCTGTGCATGTGCTTCTCCCTGGCCGAACTTTCGTCGATGATCCCCACCGCCGGCGGCGGCTATGGCTTTGCCCGCAGCGCCTTCGGCCCCTGGGGCGGGTTCCTCACCGGCACGGCGATCCTCATCGAGTACGCCATTGCCCCCGCAGCCATCGCCGTGTTCATCGGCGCCTACTGCCAGTCGCTGTTCGGTATCGGCGGCTGGATGATCTACCTGGCCTTCTACATCGTGTTCATCGGCATCCACATCTTCGGGGTGGGCGAGGCGCTGAAGCTGATGTTCATCATCACCGCCGTCGCCGCCATCGCCCTGGCGGTGTTCCTGATCGGCATGGTGCCCCATTTCGATGCAGCCAACCTGTTCGACATCGCCAAGACTGACGCCGTGGGTGCCAGCAGCTTCCTGCCGTTCGGCTACGTCGGCGTGTGGGCGGCGATTCCCTACGCAATCTGGTTCTTCCTCGCGGTCGAGGGCGTGCCGCTG
Source organism: Pseudomonas sp. DVZ6 (assembly GCF_024259445.1). Taxonomy (NCBI): domain Bacteria; kingdom Pseudomonadati; phylum Pseudomonadota; class Gammaproteobacteria; order Pseudomonadales; family Pseudomonadaceae; genus Pseudomonas; species Pseudomonas sp. DVZ6. The sequence goes on along the minus strand of NZ_JANCLM010000034.1, from coordinate 21,708 downwards.
GCCGCCGAAGAGACCAAGAACCCGAAACGCGACCTGCCCCGCGGCCTGATCGGCGCGATGCTGGTGCTGCTGGCCTTCGCCCTGCTGATCCTGGTGGTCGGGCCCGGCGGCGCCGGTTCCGAAGCGCTGAAGGCCTCGGGCAACCCGCTGGTCGAGGCGCTGTCCAAGGCCTACGGCGGCTCCACCTGGATGGGCGGCTTCGTCAACCTGGTGGGCCTGGCCGGCCTGATCGCCAGCTTCTTCTCGATCATCTATGCCTATTCGCGGCAGATCTTCGCGCTTTCCCGTGCCGGCTACCTGCCGCGCAAGCTGTCGGAAACCAACAAGAGCAAGGCCCCGGTACTGGCCCTGGTGATCCCCGGCATCATCGGCTTCGCCCTGTCGCTGACTGGCCAGGGCGACCTGCTGATCCTGGTGGCGGTGTTCGGCGCCACGCTGTCCTACGTGCTGATGATGGCCGCGCACATCACCCTGCGTATCCGTCGCCCGAAAATGGAGCGCCCGTACCGCACCCCCGGCGGCATCTTCACCTCGGGCGTGGCCCTGGTGCTGGCCTGCATCGCCGTGGTCGCCGGGTTCCTGGTCGATCCGCGGGTGGTGATTGGCGCTGCGGTGATCTATGCAGTATTAATTGCCTACTTTGCTTTCTACAGCCGTCACCACCTGGTGGCGGGTACCCCGGAAGAGGAATTCGCCGCGATCCAGAAGGCCGAAGAGGCCCTGCACTGATCGCCGACTTGCGCCGCAGGCCAGGCCTGCGGCGCCCTGGAGATTCTGTATGGCAAGTTTCACGCATACGGTGGGCCACCAGGTCTACCGCTTCGACAGCCTCAAAGAGGTGATGGCCAAGGCCAGCCCGGCGCGTTCGGGCGACTACCTGGCGGGGGTCGCCGCCAGCAACGACGGCGAGCGGGTGGCGGCGCAGATGGCCCTGGCCAACATCCCGCTCAAGCACTTCCTCAGCGAGGCGCTGATTCCTTATGAACAGGACGAAGTCACCCGCCTGATCATCGACACCCACGATGCGCAGGCCTTCGCCGCCGTCAGCCACCTGACCGTCGGCGGCCTGCGCGACTGGCTGCTGGGCGAGCAGGCCGACGAGCACAGCCTGCGCGCCCTGGCGCCAGGCCTGACGCCGGAAATGGCGGCGGCGGTATCGAAGATCATGCGCGTGCAGGACCTGGTGCTGGTGGCGCAGAAAATCCGCGTGGTCACCGCCTTTCGCGGCACCATGGGGCTGCGCGGGCGGCTGTCGACGCGCCTGCAGCCCAACCACCCGACCGACGAACCGGCCGGCATCGCCGCGAGCATCCTCGACGGCCTGCTGTACGGCAACGGCGACGCCATGATCGGCATCAACCCGGCCACCGACAGCATCGCCTCGATCTGCGCACTGCTGGAGATGCTCGACGCGATCATCCAGCGCTACGACATCCCCACCCAGTCCTGTGTGCTGACCCACGTCACCACCTCGATCGAGGCGATCAACCGTGGCGTGCCGCTGGACCTGGTGTTCCAGTCCATCGCCGGCACCGAGGCGGCCAACGCCGGCTTCGGCATCAACCTCAACGTGCTCCAGGAAGGCTACGAGGCGGGCCTGTCGCTCAAGCGCGGCACGCTCGGGCAGAACCTGATGTACTTCGAGACCGGCCAGGGCAGCGCGTTGTCGGCCAACGCCCACCACGGCGTCGACCAGCAGACCTGCGAGACCCGCGCCTACGCCGTGGCCCGCCACTTCAAGCCGTTCCTGGTCAACACAGTGGTCGGCTTCATCGGCCCGGAATACCTGTACAACGGCAAGCAGATCATCCGCGCCGGCCTCGAGGACCACTTCTGCGGCAAGCTGCTGGGCGTGCCGATGGGCTGCGACATCTGCTACACCAACCACGCCGAGGCCGACCAGGACGACATGGACACCCTGCTGACCCTGCTGGGCGTGGCCGGGATCAACTTCATCATGGGCATCCCCGGCTCCGACGACATCATGCTCAACTACCAGACCACCTCGTTCCACGACGCGCTCTACGCGCGCCAGACCCTGGGCCTGAAGCCCGGGCCGGAATTCGAGGCGTGGCTGGAGCGCACCGACATCTTCACCCAGGCCGACGGCCGCATCCGCTTCGGCGACAACCTGCCGCCAGCCTTCCGCCAGGCCCTGGCACAGCTGGCCTAGAGGTGACCATGGAACGACACACCCCCACTCCGGACAATCCCTGGCTGGCCCTGCGCAACCTCACCCCGGCGCGCATCGCCCTCGGCCGCACCGGCATCAGCCTGCCGACCGGCGCCCAGCTGGACTTCCAGTTCGCCCACGCCCAGGCCCGCGATGCCGTGCATCTGCCGTTCGACCACGTCGGCCTGCGCCAGCAGCTTGGCGAGCGCGGCCGCGACAGCCTGCTGCTGCACAGCGCCGCCAGCGACCGCCATCAGTACCTGCAACGCCCGGACCTTGGCCGGCGCCTGCACGAGGACTCGGCGCAGCGCCTGCGCGAGCATGCCCAGGCCAACCCCGACGGCGTAGACCTGGCGATCGTCGTCGCCGATGGTCTGTCGGCGTTGGCCGTGCACCGCCACACCCTGCCCTTCCTGAGCCGCTTCGAGGAGCAGGCCGCCGCCGATGGCTGGACCAGCGCCCCGGTTATATTGGTGGAGCAAGGCCGGGTCGCGGTGGCCGACGAAGTCGGTGAGCTGCTTGGCGCACGCATGACAGTCATGTTGATCGGCGAACGCCCGGGCTTGAGTTCGCCCGACAGCCTGGGGCTGTACTTCACCTACGCGCCCAAGGTCGGCCTGACCGACGCCTACCGCAACTGCATTTCCAACGTGCGCCTGGAAGGCCTGAGCTACGGCATGGCCGCCCACCGCCTGCTGTACCTGATGCGCGAAGCGTGCCGACGCCAGCTCTCGGGGGTGAATCTGAAGGACGAAGCAGAGGTCCATAGTATCGACAGTGAAGACTCTGCCGGAAAAAGCTCAAACTTCCTGCTCGGTGAAGGGTAAACAACATGTCACGGAAGGCGGATTGCGCTTCTGGCCTGCTTTAGGCAGCATGCCAGAGGACGCTGCAGGCAATCCGCCGTATCCCCAATGGACTCAGAGGCCCGCCCATGCGCATCATCCAGGCAACCTTGGAACACCTCGACCTGCTCACCCCGCTGTTCGTGAAATATCGCGAGTTCTATGGGCAATTGCCTTACCCGGACAGCTCACGATCCTTTCTCGAGAAGCGCCTCGAGCGCAAGGAATCGATCATCTACCTCGCCCTGCCCGTTGACGACGACGGCAAGTTACTGGGTTTCTGCCAGCTCTACCCAAGCTTCTCCTCGCTGTCACTCAAGCGCGTGTGGATCCTCAATGACATCTACGTGGCCGAGGACTCACGACGCATGCTGGTAGCGGACAACCTGATGCGCGAGGCCAAGAAGATGGCCAAGCAATCCAACGCCGTGCGCATGCGCGTGTCCACCAGCAGCGACAACGAAGTGGCGCGCAAGACTTATGAGTCCATGGGTTTTCGCAAGGACACCGAGTTCGAGAACTATATCTTGCCGATCAGTCAGGATTGAGCGATGCACGGGGCCACCGGCATACAAGATGACCGTACACGTACGCCTGTAGGAGCGGCCTTGTGCCGCTCCTACAGAGAATGCGCCTGGTCTGAAAGAGTCGTAACCCCTCGCTACAAACTCTCCGGGCACAATCCGGACTTCGCCGTATAATCCCCTTCCTGTCATGTGCGAAAAGTTACCCGCCTAGCCGGTAAACCTTCCCCAACCATGGCGCTGTCCGTCATCGCGCGCCCGTAGTAGCGGGTCAAGAACACAGGTGCTGTACATGGATTTCAACCCGCTGGACCTCATCCTGCATCTCGATGCCTACCTCGATCTGCTGGTCAACAACTACGGTCCCTGGATCTACGCCATTCTCTTCGCCGTGATCTTCTGCGAGACCGGCCTGGTGGTGATGCCGTTCCTGCCGGGCGACTCGCTGCTGTTCATCGCCGGCGCCGTGGCCGCTGGCGGCGGCATGGATCCGGTGCTGCTGGCCGGCCTGCTGATGACTGCGGCGATCCTCGGCGACAGCACCAACTACGTGATCGGGCGCACGGCGGGCGAACGCCTGTTCCGCAACCCCAACTCGAAGATCTTCCGCCAGGACTACCTGCAGCGCACCCACGAGTTCTATGAACGCCATGGCGGCAAGACCGTCACCCTGGCGCGCTTCCTGCCGATCCTGCGCACTTTCGCGCCGTTCGTCGCCGGTATCGCCCACATGCACTACCCGCGTTTCCTGGCCTTCAGCGTGGCCGGCTCGCTGCTGTGGGTAGGTGGCCTGGTGACCCTGGGCTACTTCTTCGGCAACGTACCGTTCATCAAGCAGCACCTGTCGTTGATGGTGGTCGCCATCATCATCCTGTCGCTGGTGCCGATGATCCTCGGCCTGTTGCGCGGTCGCCTGGGCCGTACGGCCAAGGCCCACTGAGCGGCGCATGTGGTCCTTCAGCGCCTGGCGCCGCCGGCGCACCCTGGCCCGTTATCCAGTCGACCCGCGCATGTGGCAGGTGGTCCGCGAGCGCCTGCCGCTGCTGGATGGTATCAGCGACGAGGAAGACCGCTGGCTGCGTGAAGCCAGCGTGCTGTTCCTGCATGACAAGCACCTGACTACCCTGCCGGGCGTCGAGCTGGACGACGAGCAGCGCCTGTTCCTCGCCGCCCAGGCCCAATTGCCGCTGCTGCACCTGGGCGAGCTGAACTGGTACCAGGGCTTCCACGAGATCATCCTCTACCCCGACGACTTCAAGAGCCCTCAGCGCCACCGCGACGCCAGCGGCGTCGAGCACGTGTGGGATGCCGAGCACAGTGGCGAAGCCTGGCAGCAGGGCCCGGTGATCCTGGCCTGGCCCGGGGTCCTGGCCAGCGGCGGCTGGGAAGCCTACAACCTGGTGATCCACGAGCTGGCGCACAAGCTGGACATGCTCAACGGCGACGCCAACGGCCTGCCGCCCCTGCACCACGGCATGCGCGTCGAGGACTGGGCCCAGGCCATGCAGCAGGCCTATGACGCGATGAATCGCCAGCTCGATGCCGACCCGGACGCCGAAACGGCCATCGATCCCTACGCCGCGGAAAACCCTGCCGAGTTCTTTGCCGTCACCAGTGAATACTTCTTCAGCGCCCCCGATCTGCTGCACCAGGCTTACCCGCAGGTCTACCAGCAGCTGTCGCTGTTCTATCGCCAGGATCCGCTCGAGCGTCTGATGCACCTTCAGGCCGAACACCCGGACTACCGCGAAAGCCACGCCTGAACGCCCGCACATCAGGCCGGACGTGGCACCCACCGTGGGAATGTGCCTATAATCGCCGCCACTTTTTTGTTCAAACACGGGGGCATTGCCCAATGAGCTACAGCAAGATTCCAGCCGGCAAAGACCTGCCGAACGACATCTACGTCGCCATCGAAATCCCGGCCAACCACGCGCCGATCAAGTACGAGATCGACAAGGACAGCGATGCCCTGTTCGTCGACCGTTTCATGGCCACCCCGATGTTCTACCCGGCCAACTACGGCTACATCCCCAACACCCTGGCCGACGACGGTGATCCGCTGGACGTGCTGGTCGTTACCCCGTACCCGGTTGCCCCAGGCTCGGTGATCCGCGCCCGTCCGGTCGGCATCCTGAACATGACCGACGACGGCGGCGGCGACGCCAAGGTCATCGCTGTTCCGCACGACAAGCTGAGCCAGCTCTACGTTGACGTGAAGGAATACACCGACCTGCCAGCCCTGCTGATCCAGCAGATCGAGCACTTCTTCGCGAACTACAAGGATCTCGAGAAGGGCAAATGGGTCAAGATCGAAGGCTGGGAAGGCGCCGACGCCGCCCGCGCCGCGATCACCAAGTCGGTCGCTGCCTACAAGGGCTGAGCCTGACACAAGAAAAGCCCTGCTTCGGCAGGGCTTTTTCATGGGCGTTCGGCAACGGACATTGCCCAACGCAGGCGCTATAAAGGCGCAATATCAGGCCCTGAACTGCCCCAGGCTGGCCCGCAACTGCGCCGCCAGGTCGTCCAGCACCTTGCTGCTGGCCGTGGTCTGCATCACTACCTCGGCCGAACGCTCAGCCTGGGCATGGATGTTCTCCACCCGCCCACGTACCGCCTGCGCGCCATTGGCCTGCTGCTCCGCCGCACGGGTGGCCAGGCCGATCGCCGCATGCACCTGTTCCACTGCCGCCTGCACCGACTGCTGGCGCCGCTCGTTGTCGCGCAGCACCAGCAGGCCCTCGCTGGCCTGGCGCCCAGCCTGGCTGATGGTCGCCACCGCCTCCTTGGCCCCCTGCTGCAAGGCGGCGATATGCGACTGGATATCCCCGGTCGAACTCTGCGTCTTGCTCGCCAGCGCCCGCACCTCGTCGGCCACCACGGCGAAGCCGCGCCCGGTTTCCCCGGCCCGCGCCGCCTCAATGGCGGCGTTCAGCGCCAACAGATTGGTCTGCTCGGCGATACCATGGATCACCGTCAACACCACCTCGATCTGTTCGCTCTGCTTGGCCAGCCGCTCGATCACCTGGGAGCCCGTCTGTACCTCACCGGCCAGGTTCTCGATCAACCGCGCCAGCTGGGTAGAGGCGCGGCTGTTCTCATCGGTGGCCTGGCGAATGTCCACCACCTGCTGCAACGCCGCCTGCATGGCATGGCTCTCGGCCTGGGCCTCGTCGGCCATGCTCGACAGGTCGCGCAGGCTGGCCGCCACTTCGTCGCGCTGCAGCGCAGCGGCAGCATCGGCCCCCGCGTTGCGCTGGGCCATGCTGCCGATCTCCACGCCAGTGCGCTGTGCCACCTCACCGGCCTCGCGAACGATGGGCTGGAGCTTGTCGACGAAGCGGTTGACCGCCGAGGCCATGTCACCGATCTCGTCACGGCTGTCGAGCTTGACCCGCTTGGTCAGGTCGCCCTCGCCCGCGGCCAGGTCGTTCAGCGCGGCGATCAGCAGGCCGAGCTTGCTCAGTACCCGGCGCCCGAGCACCACCGCCACCACCAGCAGCACGCCCAACCCGACCAGCACCAGGCCCAGGCCGATGCGCCAGCGCAGCTCGGCGGCGGCATCGCGCACGGTCTGCGCGGTATTGGCCTGCATCGCCGTGGCGCTGTTCTGGGCCGTCTCCAACCGCGCGCGCAGGGCCTTGCCGCTGTCGGCGGCGGCAGCCACCAGGCTGTCGCCGACCAGTTGCTCGCCGCTGGCGATCAGTGCGGCGAATCGCTGGTCGAGGGCCTTGAGCTCCTGGTCGACGCCCGCGGTGGAGACGCCCATCAGCACCTTGCCGATCTCGGCACCGTTGGGGTTGATCGAGGCCTCGACGTAGTACACCGACGGGTCCTTGCGTGCGGCATCCAGCACCTTGTCCAGCGCCCGCTCGCCCTGCCCCTTGTCCATCAACGCCTGGTTGATCGGGTTCTGCCGGTTGAGGTAGCGGGTCAGGTGCTGGCCCTGGGCGTCGTCATAGATGACGAACAGCACGTTGGGATTGCGCTGGGCACGGCGGGCGAAGTCCGACAGCGTCGGCACGTCGTTGTCCCAGATCGCCCGCGGCGCTACCGAGGCCAGCAGCTCGGCCATGTCGTTGGCCGAATCCTTGAGGTTCTTCTCCAGGGTCGCGCGCAACTGTTGCTGTTCGCCCTGCAGCCGCTCGGAAAGGCCCGCGCTGAGGCGCTGGCGAGTACTGGCCGACAGGCTGTCGAGCCCGGCGCGGACATCCTGCCCGGCCTGCTCGAGTTCGGCGGCCAGTTTCTGGCTGTCGTTGCCCAGGCGCGCCCCCAAATCGGCCTCCAGGGCGGTGACCGTGCTCCGTGTCAGTGCAACGGCGACCAGCACCTGCACCAGAAGAGCGATACCAAGCGCAACAAACACAGGCCGCAAGAGGCGGCTTCGTAACAGTGAAAGGATGGCAGACACGTTGTAACCCTCGTGTTTCTGGCGCCATTACTTTGATGGCATCATCAGAAGCTTCTTACAGCAAGGGTTGTGCCGAAGGCAGCAGGTAAAAATGCCAGGTCGGGCGGCATCTGTACCTGTGACAGAGTTGAAAGCAAAGCAACATCTCTGTGGGAGCGGGTTTACCCGCGAATGCAATGCTGGATTCGCCGCCGCATTCGCGGGTAAACCCGCTCCCACAGAGACTCGACAGTACTGCCATACAGAAACAAAAACGCCGCGTTCCCTTGCGGGAACGCGGCGTTCAATCAGCTACCGAAGCGGCCGATCAGGCAAACGGATGACGCAGCACGATGGTCTCGTTGCGGTCCGGGCCGGTCGAGATGATGTCGATCGGCGCGCCGACCAGCTCCTCGATACGCTTGATGTAGTTGCGCGCGGCTTGCGGCAGCTCTTCCAGGGTTTTCACGCCCAGGGTCGACTCGCTCCAGCCCGGCATCTCTTCGTACACCGGCTCCAGGCCGATATAGCTGTCGGCATCGGACGGCGCGTCGATGACGGCACCGTTCTCGTTCTTGTAGCCAACGCAGATGTTGATGGTTTCCAGGCCGTCCAGTACGTCCAGCTTGGTCAGGCAGATGCCCGAGATGCTGTTGACGTCGATGGCGCGACGCAGGATGACGGCGTCGAACCAGCCGCAACGACGGGCGCGGCCGGTAGTCGAGCCGAACTCGTGACCACGCTTGGCCAGGGTGGCGCCGGTCTCGTCGAACAGTTCGGTCGGGAACGGACCGGAACCGACGCGAGTGGTGTACGCCTTGGTGATGCCCAGGATGTAGTCCAGGTACATCGGGCCAACGCCGGAACCGGTGGAGATGCCGCCGGCGGTGGTGTTGGAGCTGGTGACGTACGGGTAGGTACCGTGGTCGATGTCCAGCAGCGAGCCCTGGGCGCCTTCGAACATGATGTCCTTGCCGGCGCGGCGCAGGTTGTGCAGTTCGGCGGTGACGTCGAGCATCATCGGCTTGAGCTGCTCGGCGTAGGCCATGCACTCGTCCAGGGTCTGCTGGAAGTCGATGGCCGGCTCTTTGTAGTAGTTCACCAGCTGGAAGTTGTGGTAGTCCAGCAGCTCACCGAGCTTGGCGGCGAAACGCTCGCGGTGGAACAGGTCGCCGACGCGCAGGCCGCGACGGGCCACCTTGTCTTCGTAGGCCGGGCCGATGCCACGACCGGTGGTGCCGATCTTGGCTTCGCCACGGGCCTTCTCACGGGCCTGGTCGAGGGCCACATGGTACGACAGGATCAGCGGGGCGGCCGGGCTGATGCGCAGGCGCTCGCGCACTGGCACGCCCTTCTCTTCCAGCTTGGTGATTTCACGCATCAGGGCGTCAGGAGCAACGACCACGCCGTTGCCGATCAGGCACTGCACGCCTTCACGCAGGATGCCAGAGGGAATCAGGTGCAGAACGGTCTTCTCACCGTTGATCACCAGGGTGTGGCCCGCGTTGTGGCCACCTTGGTAGCGCACTACGGCGGCAGCATGTTCGGTCAGCAGATCGACGATCTTGCCTTTGCCCTCATCACCCCACTGGGTGCCCAGGACGACGACATTCTTACCCATAACACTTGTCCTCATTCACGCAACTTGGTTGCCGGCCCACTGCCGGCGAAGAATCTCAATGGGTCAGCGGCAGAACCTGCCAACGCCCGTCTTGCTGAATCAATTGCCGATCACAATCCGCTTCGAAGGCAGCACTCAACGGCTGGCCAGGCAGGGCCTGGACCACACGCTGGCCTTCGTTGCGCAACTGGCAGACTTGCTGCCAGAGGGCCGCATCGCTGCTGTCGGGCATCCAGATGCCGCCAGCAGGCAATACGACCTCCGCTCGCCCCAGTGTGACCAGGGTCTTCAAATCCGTGGAGAATCCGGTGGCCGGGCGTGCCCGGCCGAAATCGGCACCGATGTCGTCGTAGCGACCGCCCTGGGCGATCGACTGACCTTCGCCCGGCACGAACACCGCGAACACCACGCCGGTGTGATAGTTGTAGCCGCGCAGCTCGCCGAGGTCGAAGTACAACGGCAGGTCCGGGTAGCGCGACGCCAGGCGATCAGCGATCGCCAGCAGGTCGTCCAGCGCCGCCAGCACGCTGGCCGGGGCACGGCCCAGGCGCACACGGGCCTCGGCCAGCACTTCACGGCCGCCGCACAACTCGACCAGGGCGCGCAGCATGTTGCCCAGGTCCTTCGGCAGGTCGGCGGTGAGCGCCTGCACTTCGTCGACCGCCTTGCGCTGCAGGGCGTCGAACAGCTGCTGCTCGACCGCGCCAGACAGGTTGACGGCGCGGGCCAGGCCGCGGTAGATACCGACGTGGCCAAGGTCCATGTGCACATCCGGCACATCGGTCAGCTGCAGCGTGGCGAGCATCAGGCTGATGACCTCGACATCACTGGTGGGGCTGGCGTCGCCGTACAGCTCGGCGCCCAGTTGGATCGGGCTGCGCGAGGTGGACAGGGCACGCGGTTGCGCGTGCAGCACGCTGCCGGCGTAGCACAGGCGGCTCGGGCCTTCACGGCGCAAGGTGTGGGCGTCGATACGCGCCACCTGCGGGGTGAAGTCGGCACGGAAGCCCATCAGGCGGCCGGACTGTGGGTCGACGACCTTGAAGGTGCGCTGGTCCAGGTCCTGGCCGGCGCCGGTGAGCAGCGACTCCAGGTACTCGATATGCGGCGTGACGACCAGTTCGTAACCCCAACTCTGGAACAGGTCCAACACCTGACGCCGCGCGATCTCGATGCGCGCGGCCTCAGGTGGCAGTACTTCCTCGATGCCATCTGGCAGCAGCCAGCGGTCTACCGTTGCCATTACGCCATTTCCCCTCTGGTCCGGGCGGCCTGCCCGCAGGCGAGCCGTGAGTAAAGCAGGCGTTGGCGCACAATAGCGGGCAGCACCGATCCCAGCGCAACCACCGTACCCAACACCCTCGAATTGCCTTGCGTCCTGACCAAACCGTCAACAAGCCATGGGCCGATCAACCTTGCAGACGCAAAAAAGCCGGGAATTTCCCGGCTGCCGCATCATACACCCCTTTTCATTCAGGATGCACCCCGCCTGGCATTTTAGCTGCCAGACGGGGCGCCCCGTCATGAGAGCAGCATCAGGGCTTGCTCTTGTCCAGGTAACGGAAGAACTCGTTCTTCGGGTCCAGGACCAGTACGTCGCTCTTGCTCGAGAAGCTCTCGCGGTAGGCCTGCAGGCTACGGTGGAACGCATAGAAATCAGCGTCCTGGCTGTAGGCCTTGGCGTAGATGGAGGCCGCCTGGGCGTCGCCATCACCGCGGGTCTCTTCCGCTTCACGATACGCCTCGGCCAGCAGCACGCGGCGCTGACGGTCGGCGTCGGCACGAATACCTTCGGCCAGCTCGTTACCCTTGGCGCGGTGCTCGCGAGCCTCACGCTCACGCTCGGTGCTCATGCGGTCAAACACGCTACGGTTGACTTCCTTCGGCAGATCGATGGCCTTGACGCGAACGTCGACCACTTCGATACCCAGCTCCTTGCTGGCCATGCGGTTCAGCGAAGCGGTGATGTCAGCCATCAACGCGTCACGCTCACCGGACACCACTTCGTGCAGGGTGCGTTTACCGAACTGGTCACGCAGGCCGCTTTCCAGACGACGCGACAGACGCTCGTCGGCGATCTGCTTCATGCCCGAGGTCGCGGTGTAGAAGCGCTCGGCGTCCTTGACCCGCCACTTGGCGTAGGCATCGACCATCACCGCCTTCTTCTCCAGGGTCAGGAAACGCTGGGTCGGGGCGTCGAGGGTCATCAGGCGGGCATCGAACTTGCGCACCTGGTTCACGTACGGCACCTTCACGTGCAGGCCGGGCTGGACATCAGCCTTGACCACGCGGCCGAACTGCAGCAATACCGCGCGCTCGGTCTGCGAGACGATGTAGAAGCAGTTCCAGGCGACGATCGCCAGCACCACGGCGCCAATCAGGGCGAACAGCGATTTATTGCTCATCAGCGGCTCTCCCTGGAACGCAGCGGCGGTTGTTGTTGCAGGTCCTGCGCGGCACGTGCGGCGGCGTCGTTGACCGACGGCGAAACTCCGCTGACCGGCGCTGGCGTGCTGTTGCGGCTGCCTTCGACCATCTTGTCCAGTGGCAGGTAGAGCAGGTTGTTCTGCCCGTCCTTGGTCGCCACCATGACCTTGCTGGAGTTGCTGTACACCTCCTGCATGGTTTCCAGGTACAGACGCTGACGGGTCACGTCCGGCGCCTTGCGGTACTCGGCAACCAGCTTGGTGAAGCGATCGGCCTCACCCTTGGCACGGGCGATTACCTCATCGCGGTAGCCATTGGCGTCCTCGATGATGCGCTGCGCCTGACCGCGGGCCTCGGGCACCACGCCGTTGGCGTAGGACTCGGCCTGGTTGCGCGCACGCTGTTCGTCTTCACGGGCACGGATCACGTCGTCGAAGGCTTCCTGTACTTCACGCGGAGCTGCCGCGCTCTGCACGTTGACCTGGGTGACGGTGATACCGGTGCGGTAGGTGTCGAGGAAACGCTGCAGACGCTCGCGGATGTCCACGGCCATCTGCTCGCGGCCTTCGGTCAGCACCTGGTCCATCGAGGTGGAACCCACCACGTGGCGCAGGGCGCTGTCGGTCGCATGCTGCAGGCTGACTTCCGGCTGGTCGACGTTGAGCACGAAGTCCTGCAGGTTGCTGATGCGGTACTGCACGGTCAGCGGCACCTCGACGATGTTCTCGTCTTCGGTGAGCATCTGGCCCTGCTTGGTGTAAGCCCGCTCGCGAGTCACGTTTTCCATGTACTTGCGGTCGATCGGCGGGAAGTAGATGTTCAGGCCGGGACCGACGGTCTCGTAGTACTTGCCGAAGCGCAGCACCACGGCCTGCTCCTGCTCGTCCACCACGTACACGGCGTTGTACAGCCAGATGGCCGCCAGCACCGCCAGGCCGATACCCAGCAAGCCATAGCTGCCGCCCTTGCCGATATTGCGGTCGCCACCGCCACCGCGTTTCTTGCCACTGCCGAACATGCCGTTCAGGCTGTCCTGCAGCTTGCGGAAGGCCTCGTCGAGATCCGGTGGACCTTTCTTGTCGCCACCACCGCCGCCGCCGTTACGGCGACCGCCCCAGGGATCCTGATTGTTCGAGTTGCCACCCGGCTCGTTCCAAGCCATAGCGCTCTCCATCTGATAAAGCAAAGACGCGCCCACGGCGCGCCGTCCAATGCTACAGAATGCCTGTCACCGCTGCCCGACGACCTCGACGGGCATTTATTGCAAAGTGTGTTGCTCGACAAACACTTGCGGCTCCATGCCTTCGCGGCTGACCAGGCGATTCAACTCGACCCTGGGCAGTCGCACGCTCAGCAGGCTGCGCCCTTCTTCATCATGCTCTTCACTCTGCACGGCACCCAGGGCAAAGAATTGCGCGCGCAGGCGGGCAAACCGTTGCTCCAGGCACAGGGTTCCAACATACAGGTCGTCCCCCAGCAACTCGGCAATCGCCTGGCCAACCAGCTCCAGGCCTCGACCATCGCGTGCCGATACCCAGACCCGCTGCGGCTTGCCATCGGCATCGCGCTGGATCTGCGGCTCGACATCTTCGAGCAGGTCGAGTTTGTTATAGACCTCGAGGATCGGCAAGCTCTCGGCCCCGATCTCACCCAATACCGCCAGCACCTGCTCGATCTGCTCCATGCGCTCGGGCTCATGGGCGTCGATCACGTGCAGCAGCAGGTCGGAGTTGCTCGACTCTTCGAGCGTAGCCCGAAATGCCTCGACCAGCTTGTGCGGCAGGTGGCGAATGAAGCCCACGGTGTCGGCCAGCACGATCGGTCCCAGGTCGGCCAGTTCGAGCCGGCGCAAGGTCGGGTCGAGGGTGGCGAACAACTGGTCCGCGGCATACACGTCGGATTGCGTCAGGGCGTTGAACAAGGTCGACTTGCCGGCGTTGGTGTAGCCCACCAGCGAAACCGACGGAATGTCCGCGCGTTTGCGCCCGCGACGGGCCTGCTCACGCTGGCTGCGCACCTTCTCAAGGCGTGCCTTGATCTGGCGCAGACGCACCCGCAGCAGGCGGCGGTCGGTTTCCAGCTGGGTCTCGCCCGGGCCGCGCAGGCCAATACCACCTTTCTGTCGCTCAAGGTGGGTCCAGCCGCGCACCAGCCGCGTGCTCATGTGCTCGAGCTGGGCCAGTTCGACCTGCAGCTTGCCTTCGTGAGTACGCGCCCGTTGGGCGAAGATATCGAGAATCAGCCCGGTACGGTCCAGCACGCGACACTCGAAGACACGTTCGAGGTTGCGTTCCTGGCTGGGCGTGAGGGTGTGATTGAAAATCACCAGATCGGCTTCGGCCGAATGGACCAGGTCGCGTAGCTCCTCGACCTTGCCGCTGCCGATCAGAAACTTGGCGGTGGGCTGATGCCGCGCCACTGTTACCAGCGAAACGATATCGGCTCCGGCCGACAGCGCCAGCTCCTGAAACTCCTGCGGGTCTTCGCGCGCCTCAGGGTTCTGACCTTCCAAGTGAACGAGCAGCGCTCGCTCACCACCACCGTGGCGCTCAAAGAACAATGCAGGCTCCTACTATTTTCAAGCGTTGCCTGGCTCGCTGTCACCGTGCTCGGCATCGGTCGGGCTTGGCAGGCGAACCGGACGTGCCGGGACGACGGTCGAAATGGCGTGCTTGTAGACCATCTGGCTGACGGTATTCTTCAGCAGCACGACGAACTGGTCGAAGGATTCGATCTGGCCCTGCAGCTTGATCCCGTTGACCAGATAGATCGAAACCGGGACTTTTTCTTTTCTCAAGGTGTTCAAGTAAGGGTCTTGTAGCGAATGCCCTTTTGACATATGCCGCACTCCTGTAAGGATCAATAGTAGAAAAACTGGAAATTCGATGATTCATGCCGTTTTTCGTAAGAATAGACGGCTATAAGCAGGGACTCAGCTCAATATGGAGACGGCCCCAAGGTATTTCAAGGTGCGGGACAGATTGTCGCAGGCCAGGCTATCCAGCCAGTGCACGCCTTCCCAGCCGCGCAACCAGGTGAACTGCCGCTTGGCCAGCTGGCGCGTGGCAATGATACCGCGTTCACGCATCTCATTCTCAGTCAGCTGACCGTCGAGATAATCCCAGACCTGTCGATAGCCCACTGCCCGTATAGACGGCAGCCCCGCGTGCAAGTCACTTCTGGCACGCAGCGATCGGACCTCATCGACGAAGCCCTGTTCCAGCATCTGCGAAAATCGTAGCGCAATTCGCTGATGCAAAATGTGACGATCTGTAGGAGCAATCGCCAAACTCGCGACAGTATAGGGCAAATGCCCGTTCGCGCCTGCGTCTGCGTCGCGACTTTCCGCGAATTGACGCTGGCGGTGGGCGGTCATGCTCTCGCCGCTCACCCGGTATACCTCGAGCGCGCGGATAAGACGCTGCGGGTCATTCGGATGGATGCGCGCGGCTGATTCCGGGTCGACTTCGGCCAGTTGCCGATGCAATTCAGCCAGCCCCAGCGCACTTGCCTGCGCCTCGAGCTCGGCGCGCACGGCGGCGTCGGCCGGTGGCATGTCAGCCAGACCATCGACCAGGGCCTTGTAATAGAGCATGGTGCCGCCCACCAGCAGCGGGATCTTGCCGCGCGCGGTGATCTCGGCCATGGCTTCAAGGGCGTCGGTGCAGAACTGCTTGGCCGAATAGCTTTCGACCGGGTCAAGAATGTCGATCAGCCGATGCGGATGAGCGGCCAGGATCTCTTTCGAAGGTTTGGCAGTGCCAATATCCATGCCGCGATAGACCAACGCCGAATCGACGCTGATCAGCTCGCAGGGCAGCACCTGGGTCAGCTCGATGGCAAGGTCGGTCTTGCCGGCCGCAGTCGGTCCCATGAGGAATATCGCCGGGGGTTTTGCGCTCATCTTATCGGCCCCGCAGGAACAGCTTGTCCAGGTCGTCCAGGCCCATCTGGGTCCAGGTCGGCCGGCCATGGTTGCACTGGCCGCTGCGCTCGGTGTTCTCCATGTCGCGCAGCAGCGCGTTCATCTCCGGGATGGCCAGGCGCCGATTGGCGCGCACCGCGCCGTGGCAGGCCATGGTCCCGAGCAGTTCGTTCAGGTGCGCCTGGATACGGTCGCTGGTGCCGTATTCCATCAGGTCGGCAAGCACGTCCTGGACCAGACGGTTAGCCTCGGCCTGCTTGAGCAGCGCCGGGATCTGGCGGATCGCCAGGGTTTCCGGGCCCAGGCGCTGCAGCTCGAAGCCCAGGCGCTGGAACCACTGGGCGTGCTCCTCGGCGCAATCGGCCTCGCGCTGGCTCAGCGCCAGCGACTCGGGCACCAGCAGCGGCTGGCCGCTCAGGCCCTCGCTGGCCATGGCCACCTTCAGACGCTCGTACATGATCCGCTCATGGGCGGCGTGCATGTCCACCAGCACCAGGCCGACGGCGTTCTCGGCGAGGATATAGATACCCTTGAGCTGCGCCAGGGCGTAGCCCAGCGGCGGGATGTCGCCCTGGCTTTCCGGCAGCGCGTTTGGCGTGGCGGCAGCGTTGTCCAGCGGCGCGTAGAACTCGCGGTACACCGCCTGGGCCTCGCCGACGTTGACTGGCTGCGCGGGACGCGGGGTGTACTGGTACTGATAACCGGCGCCAGAGCCGCCGGAGGAAAAGGCCGGCCGCGCCTCGCCCTGGGGTTGTTCGAGCACCGGCGAAGCCAGGCGCATCTCGCCCTGCGGGCCGAACTCGCCGGCCTGCAGACCGCTAGGGCGAAGCATCTCGCTGGTCGCGGCGGGCGCGGCGAGCTGGTCCTCCGGACGCACGTCGGCCAGGGCGCGGTGCAGGGTGCCATAAAGGAAGTCGTGGACCGTGCGCCCTTCGCGGAAGCGCACCTCGTGCTTGGTCGGGTGTACGTTGACGTCCACCCCGGTCGGGTCGCACTCGAGGAACAGTACGAAAGTCGGGTGCCGGCCATTGAACAGCACGTCGCGATAGGCCTGGCGCACCGCGTGGGCGACCAGCTTGTCGCGCACGGCGCGGCCATTGACGAAGAAGTACTGCAGGTCGGCCTGGCTGCGCGAGAAGGTCGGCAGGCCGACCCAGCCCCACAGCCGCAGGCCGTTGCGCTCGACGTCGATCGGCAGCGCTTGTTCGAGAAAGCCCGGACCACAGATGGTGCCCACGCGCCGCGCGCGGGCCATCTCGTCGGCTGCTTCGTGCAGGCTGAAGATGGTCTTGCCGTTGTGGCGCAGGTGGAAGCCGACATCAAAGCGCGCCAGCGCCAGGCGCCGGATCACTTCCTGCAGGTGATCGAACTCGGTCTTCTCGGCCTTGAGAAACTTGCGTCGGGCCGGGGTGTTGAAAAACAGGTCGCGCACTTCGACCGAGGTGCCGACCGGATGCGCGGCAGGCTGCACCCGCGGCGTCATCTCGCGCCCTTCGGTTTCCACCTGCCAGGCTTCGCTGGCGTCGGCGGTACGCGAGGTCAGGGTCAGGCGCGCCACCGAGCTGATCGAGGCCAGGGCCTCGCCGCGAAAACCGAGGCTGAGCACGCCTTCGAGGTCCTCCAGTTCGCGGATCTTGCTGGTGGCGTGGCGCGCCAGGGCCAGCGGCAGGTCGTCCGGGGCGATGCCGCTGCCGTTGTCGCGCACCCGCAGCAACTTCACGCCACCCTGCTCGACCTCGACCTCGATGCGCCGGGCACCGGAGTCGAGGCTGTTTTCCAGCAGCTCCTTGGCCACCGACGCGGGGCGCTCGACCACCTCGCCGGCGGCGATCTGGTTGGCCAGCCGCGGGCTGAGCAGCTGGATACGCGAACCGCCACTCATTGCTGGGACGCCAGGGCGGTGGTGGGGATATCCAGGTGCTGGCCGACCTTCAGCTCGTCGGTTTTCAGGCTGTTGCTGCTGCGCAGGCTGGCAACGCTGACCTGGTAGCGCACCGCGATCATCGCCAGGGTCTCGCCGGGACGCACGGTGTGCTCACGCGGCCCCTGGGCGATCTTGCCGCTGTCGCGCAGCCAGGCGATGTAGGTGCCCGGTGGCGGGTTCTGCTGGAAGAACTGGCGCACGCCGGTGTGGATCGAGCGCGCCAGTGCCTGCTGATGGCTACGTGTCGCCAGCTTGGCGGCCTCGTTGGCGTTGGAGATGAAGCCGGTCTCGACCAGGATCGACGGAATGTCCGGCGATTTCAGCACCATGAATCCGGCCTGTTCCACGCGCTGCTTGTGCAGCGGCGTGACCCGCCCCATGTTGCCCAGCACCTTCTGGCCGACGTTGAGACTGGAGCTGAGGGTGGCGGTCATCGACAGGTCGAGCAGCACACCGGCCAGCATGCGGTCCTTGTCGTCGAGGCTGACATTGCCGGCACCGCCGATCAGGTCGGAGCGGTTTTCCGTGTCGGCCAGCCAGCGGGCGGTCTCGGAGGTGGCGCCACGGTCGGACAGGGCGAACACCGAGGCGCCGAAGGCGGCCTTGGACGGCGCGGCGTCGGCGTGGATCGAGACGAACAGGTCGGCGCCTTTCTTGCGGGCGATCTCGGTGCGCTTGCGCAGCGGGATGAAGTAATCGCCGGTACGGGTCAGCTCGGCGCGGTAGCCCTTCTCGGAGTTGATCTGGCGCTGCAGCTCCTTGGCGATATCCAGCACGATGTCTTTCTCGTGCTGGCCGCGCGAGCCGGACGCGCCCGGGTCTTCGCCACCGTGGCCGGCATCGATGGCAACCACGATGTCACGCTTGCCGGCCGGCGCCGGCGGCAGCTTGATCGCCGGTTGCGCCGGGGTGACCGGCACCGCCGGCGTGGTGGCCGGAGGCTGCGGCGTCGGTGGCGGGGTCGGGTTGCTGGCGGCGATAGCGTCAGCTTCCTGGTCGTACAGGTCGACCACCAGGCGGTTGCCGTACTGGGCATTCGGCGCCAGGACGAAGCTTTTGGGCGAGACGGCCTTTTTCAGGTCGACCACCACCCGCAGGTCGGTGGGCGTGCGTTGGGCCGAGCGCACGCTGGTGATCGGCGTGTTCGAGGTGGAGACGTTCAGCGGCGCGCCCAGGGTCGCGCCGTTGATGTCGATCACCAGGCGATCGGGTGCGGTCAGGGTAAAGACGCTGTGCTGCACAGGCCCGGACAGGTCGAAGACCAGCCGCGTGTTGTCCGGAGCGCGCCACAGGCGCATGCTCTTGACTTGAGTGACGGCCAGAGCGTCAACGGTCACCGCGGTCAGCAGCAGCCCAACGACGGCGACCAGTGCGCGTATGCGCATACCTTTCCCCACTTACTGTTTGAATTCTTTGGCCAGAACGGCACACCAGGCTTCGCCGCGTGCCCCCTGCGGCGACAGGTTCAGCGAACGTCCGCCCGCTTGCGGGCTTATGGTAATGGTCAGGTCGGGCTTTGGCAAAACGCCCGCGCCTTTATCCGGCCATTCGAACAGACACAACGCATCGCCCTCGAAATAGTCGCGAATGCCCAGGTACTCGAGCTCCTCCGGATCGACCAGACGATAGAGGTCGAAATGGAAGGCGCGGATGTCGCCTATCTCGTAGGGTTCGACCACGGTGAAAGTCGGGCTTTTCACCGGGCCGTCGTGGCCCAGGCCGCGGATCAGGCCACGGGACAGCGTGGTCTTGCCGGCGCCCAGGTCGCCTTCGAGAAAGATCACGCCATGACCTTTGGTCACTTCGGCCAGCTTGGCGCCAAAGGCGACGGTGGCTGGCTCGTCGGCCAGAAACAGGGTTACACCTGACACGCTGAATGCTCCTCCAATAACGCTCTAATGACCGGGACCAGATCACTGGCCGCCAGCCCTCTGCCTTTGACACCCAGGCGCTCGCCCGCGCAGGCATGCAACCATACCCCCAGGCACGCGGCCTGCCAGGCGTCCAGCCCCTGGGCCAGCAACGCCGCCAGCACGCCGGTAAGCACATCGCCCAACCCGGCACCAGCCATGGCCGGGTGCCCTCGCCCGCACTGCGCCAGTTGCCCGGCCGGGTCGGCCACCAGCGTGCCCGCGCCCTTGAGCACGCAGACGCTGGCGTAGCGCCGCGCCAGCTTGCGCGCGGCGCCCGGCCGGTCGGCCTGCACCGCCTCGGTGGAGATGCCCAGCAGCCGCGCCGCCTCGCCCGGGTGCGGGGTGAGGATGCTGCCGCTGGGCAACGCCAGTGGCGCAGCGGCCAGCAGATTGAGGGCATCGGCGTCCCACACCTGCGGCAGGTGCGCATGGCTCACCGCCGACAGCAGGCTGCGGCCCCAGGCCGCCTGGCCCAGGCCGGGACCGACCACCAGCACCGAGGCCCGTGCGAGCGGGCCAAGCAGCTGGTTGGCTGAGCTCACGCCCTGCCACATCACCTCCGGCAGGCGGGCCAGCCCTGCGCCGACGTGCTCGGCACGGGTCGCCACGCTGACCAGGCCGGCGCCGCAACGCAGCGCTGCCTCACTGCTGAGCATCACTGCGCCGCCGGTGCCCAGGTCGCCGCCAATCACCAGCACATGGCCGAAATCGCCCTTGTGGGCATCGGCGGCGCGGGGCGGCAGCCCGGCCAAGGTCAGGCTACTCAGCAGTAATGGGGGGTGTTTGGTCTGAGGCATGGGGTCAAAGGCTCCGATGTCTGGCAGAATTATACGCACCTCCGCTCGTAATGCTTGTTCATCCATGTCCGCCAATCTCCCAGACATCGCCACACTGGCCCAATCGATCAAGGATTGGGGCCGCGAACTCGGTTTTGCCCATGTCGGCATCGCCGGCGTCGACCTTGGCGAGCACGAACAGCACCTGCAGCGCTGGCTGGCTGCCGGCTACAACGGCGAGATGGAGTACATGGGCGACCATGGCCACAAGCGCTCGCGCCCGGCCGAGCTGATCCCCGGCACGCTGCGGGTGCTTTCGCTGCGCATGGACTACCTGCCCGGCGACACGCAGATGGCCAAGCGCCTGGCGGAACCGGAAAAGGCCTACATCTCGCGCTACGCCCTGGGCCGCGATTACCACAAGCTGGTGCGCAAACGCGTGCAGCACTTCGCCGATCGCATCCAGGAGGCCATCGGCCCCTTTGGCTACCGTGCCTTCGTCGACAGCGCCCCGGTGCTGGAGAAGGCCCTGGCCCAGGAGGCCGGCCTGGGCTGGATCGGCAAGAACACCCTGTTGCTCAACCGCAAGGCCGGCAGCTATTTCTTCCTGGCCGAGCTGTTCGTCGACCTGCCGCTGCCGATTGATGGCGTGCAAGGTAGCGACCATTGCGGGCGCTGCCAGGCGTGCCTGGACATCTGTCCGACCCAGGCTTTTGTTGGGCCTTACCAGCTCGATGCGCGGCGTTGCATTTCGTACCTGACTATCGAATTGCGCGGTGCCATTCCGCTGGAACTGCGGCCATTGATTGGTAACCGGGTGTTCGGTTGCGACGATTGCCAGATCGTCTGTCCTTGGAACCGTTTCGCCAAGACCACTACCGAAGACGACTTCATGCCCCGCCGGGGGCTGGACAATATCGAGCTGGCCGAGCTGTTCCTGTGGGATGAAAAGCGTTTTCTCGGCTGCACCGAGGGTTCGCCCCTGCGGCGGGCGGGGTATGAGCGGTTTTTGCGTAACCTGGCGGTGGGCCTGGGGAATGCGCCTTCGACCATTCCCGTCTTGGAAGCGCTCAACGCGCGGCGGGATGATCCTTCGGAGCTGGTACGCGAGCACGTGGAGTGGGCCCTGGCTCGCCACGACGCCCTTTGACGCTTGCTGCCTTTTGCTTTTGCTTTTGCTTTTGCTTTTG
>NZ_JANCLM010000033.1:0-80523 GCF_024259445.1 Pseudomonas sp. DVZ6 | reverse complement strand
GCGGGTCATGGCACTCCAGTGTTTATATGTAACTAGTTGTTATCTGGAATTGTCAGGGCTGCCGTAGAGTCCGTAGGACCCTGTTAATGGCGAGCAAGAAAATGCCCCTGGCAAAGACGAAGGCCTAGGCTAGAACGCTATTTCAAATAATTAAATAAACTTTGCGTTCTTATTTTGGTGGGTTTGTAGGATGTTTCTTAGTTGGCGTTTTATTGATTTTTACTACTGGGTGAAAGAGTCCGGCCGTATACAACTAGATTCGTTTTTCGAATGCCGGCCCGCATCAGTCTTGCCCTGGATCAACGCCTCCACGCCCATTCCGGCGGATGCTGAAAACCTACCGTCAGCTTGAGAGGATCCGGCCATGAGCAGCACGTTCTTCATCCCCGCCGTGAACATCATGGGCATCGACTGCCTGGACGAGGCGATGACCGCGATCGCCGGCTATGGCCTGCGCAAGGCACTGATCGTCACCGATGCCGGGCTGGCCAAGGCCGGCGTCGCCGAGCGTATCGCCGGGATGCTGGCCATGCGCGACATCGATTCGCGGGTGTTCGACGGCGCCAAGCCCAACCCGAGCATCGCCAACGTCGAGGCGGGCCTGGCGATGCTGCGTCGCGAGGGCTGCGACTGCGTGGTCTCGCTGGGGGGCGGCTCACCCCATGACTGCGCCAAGGGCATCGCCCTGTGCGCCACCAACGGCGGGCATATCAGCGACTACGAAGGCGTGGATCGCTCGGCCAGGCCGCAGCTGCCGCTGATTGCGATCAACACCACGGCGGGCACCGCCAGCGAGATGACCCGCTTCTGCATCATCACCGACGAGGCGCGCCACGTGAAAATGGCTATCGTCGATCGCAACGTCACGCCGATCCTGTCGGTCAACGACCCCGCGCTGATGGTCGGCATGCCCAAGGGCCTCACCGCCGCCACCGGCATGGACGCGCTGACCCATGCCATCGAGGCCTATGTCTCCACCGCCGCCACGCCGATCACCGACGCCTGCGCGCTCAAGGCCGTCAGCCTGATCAGCGACAACCTGCGCCAGGCGGTCGCCGACGGCGGTGACCTGGTGGCGCGGGAAAACATGGCCTATGCCCAGTTCCTGGCGGGCATGGCGTTCAACAACGCCTCGCTGGGCTACGTGCACGCCATGGCGCACCAGCTGGGTGGCTTCTACGACCTGCCCCATGGTGTGTGCAACGCGGTGCTGCTGCCCCATGTGCAGCGCTTCAACGCCAAGGTCAGCGCCGCTCGCCTGCGTGATGTGGCCAAGGCCATGGGGGTGAAGGTCTGCGGACTGGACGCGGAGCAGGGCGCCGGGGCGGCGATCTCGGCCATCGAGCACCTGGCGGCGGCCATCGGTATCCCGGCCGGGCTGGCGGAGCTGGGAGCCAAGGTCGAGGATGTGCCGGTGCTGGCGGCCAATGCCTTGAAGGACGCCTGTGGGTTGACCAATCCGCGGGTGGCCAGCCAGGTGGAAATCGAGGCGATCTTCAAGGCGGCGTTCTAGCCAGGTCGAGTCATCGCGGGGCAAGCCCGCTCCCACACAAGCCAGCTCTCACAAGGGCCGTGAAAATCGGCCCTTGTGGGGCTTGCTCAGCGTTCGCGCATGAAGAACCCGGCCACGTACTTGCGGAAGGTCTCCAGGCTCTTGAAGTCGGCGTAGCGCTTGAAGTTCTCGGCATCCGGCTCCGGCCCGATCGGCTGCTCCAGCAACGACACCGACAGCACCCGGTCCTGGTCCGAGGTCAGCACCAGTTCGTCCATCACCTGGCCGCCGATCACCGGGCGGCGCATCAAAACTTTCACCCCCTTGCTCGCCATCCAGTCGATCAGCGACACCAGCGCCTTGAGCGGTTCGCGCTCTTCGTCGCGGTACACCGGGAACAGGTGCCCGCGTGACAGCACCGGCACGCTGGCGACATGGATCAGTTCGTAGAAATGGCTGCCGGCGGTGGCCGGCGAGTACAGCGCCAGTGCCAGCAAGGGGCCTGAGGCGCGGTTGCCGCCCCAGTAGTGGTGGTGGCCCTGGAAGTCGAAGCCGTCCTCGCTGCGGTTGTTGAACAGCTTGCGGCCCTTGACCTGGTCGACGCAGTCGAGCAGCAGGCCATGGCGGCGATGGTTGCCGAACACCGTGGCCTCGCGCAGGCGCGCCTTGAGCATCATCATGTGCTTCATGTCCAGGCGTGTTTCCAGGTAGTTGCTGGCCGGCACCCGTTCCAGCAGCGGGTAGCGGCCGGCGACGCCGCGCAGCTCGGCGAACTGGGCGGTGAGGTCCTTCTTCAGGTGGGTGGCGTAGACATTCAGACCGCTGGCCTCGATCCAGGTCAGCAGCAGCGACAACAGGCGCTGCTGCTCGCGGCGCTCGCCGGGGTCGCGTGGTCCGGCGGCCGTGTCCCCGTCAATGGCACGGCGGTAGTCGCCGAGCAGCCGCAACGGCGCATCCGGCGCCAGCCAGGCCGCGGGAGGCGTGTTGTCCTCGGCGCTTGCGCCGGTCTCGCGTTCATCCTTGCTGAACGGGCAGCCCGGGGTGTGTTCCGGGGTGTCGGGGTTGTTGCGCAGGAACAGGGTGCCGGTGTTGCCGTTCAGCGACACGTTGAGCACCGGCAGGGCATCCTGGCGGCAATCGCAGGCCAACCACTGGTTGGCGCTGCGCACTTTCATCAGCCACTGGTTGGCTTGCAGCAGGCGGGGGCCGGCCAGGGTGCCGGTGGCGAAGCTGGCCAACAGTTCCTCTTCGGCCAGGGTCAGGCTGCGCACCTGCGCGCCGGATTTTTCGATGATACGCATTGAGAGGCAGCTCCAAGCTACAAGCCTCAAGCTTCCAGCAAAGCGCGGCGGCTTTCAACTTGAAGCTTGCGGCCTGGAGCCCGCCGCTCACTGGCTGCTGAACAGCTTGGCGGCGCGGGCGCGGATTTCCTCGGGGGTGAGGTCTTCCTTGTGGGTGGAGACGAACCACAGATTGTTGAACGGATCCATCAGGGTGCCGCTGCGGTCGCCGTAGAACTGGTCCTGTACCTCTTTGATCGGCTTAGCACCAGCGGCGATGGCATTGGCGTAGACCTTATCGCAGTCCTCGACATACAAGTGCAGGCCGACCCCCGGGACCTCGATGTCCTCGCTGGG
Source organism: Pseudomonas sp. DVZ6 (assembly GCF_024259445.1). Classification (NCBI taxonomy): domain Bacteria; kingdom Pseudomonadati; phylum Pseudomonadota; class Gammaproteobacteria; order Pseudomonadales; family Pseudomonadaceae; genus Pseudomonas; species Pseudomonas sp. DVZ6. The sequence continues at coordinate 77,394 of NZ_JANCLM010000033.1, read as the reverse complement.
CTTGAGGCCGCCCTCCATGTCACAGGGTGAGCCGAGCATCAGCGACGAGTCGCCGATTTTCAGTTCGGCATGGCCGACGCGGCCTTGGGGGTCTTCAAGGCGGAACATCTCGACCGCGCCGAAGGCCTTCTTGTAGAACTCGATGGCTTTGGCGGCGTCCTTGATGCCGAGGTAAGGGGTGATGCTGCGCTGGCCTTCGGGGATAGGTTTGACTGCCATTTTCGTAAACTCCTTTCACGTGGGTTGTTGTTTGCAACAGCCTGGTGATTAGAGTCGTCTACGCAGGTGGAAAATCGACAGTGGCTTTATATCGATTGTCGATTAAAAAACCTGTTTTGGGACTGATGCGGTCAGGTGTAGGAGCGGCCTTGTGCCGCGAAAGGGGCGCGTAGCGGCCCCGGCGATTGATGCGTCAACGCTGAAATACAGGGGCCGCTGCGCAGCCCTTTCGCGGCCGCTCCTACAGGGGGTGGGCATGCGGATCAGAAGATGTAATCGGTCGTCAGGAAACTCGACTGCCGGTTACGGATGATCTCGCTGATCAGCTCCTTGTTCGCCTCCTGGAACTTGGTCGCCACCAACGTACGGATGGAGAACACCCGCAATGCATCATGCACCGACAAGGTCCCCTCGGCGCTGTTCTTGCGGCCGTTGAACGGGTAGGTGTCCGGCCCGCGCTGGCACTGGGCGTTGAGGTTGATCCGGCCGACCTGGTTGGCGAAGGTGTCGACCAGCGCGCCGACGGTCTCGGGGTCGTTGCCGAACAGGCTCAGCTGCTGGCCGTAGTCGGAGTCGAGCACGTAGTCGATCACCGTCTGCAGGTCGCGGTAGGGCACCACCGGCACCAGTGGGCCGAACTGTTCCTCGTGATAGACACGCATGTCCTGGCTGACCGGATAGAGCAGGGCAGGGTAGAAGAACGAACCGCGGCTGTGCCCGCCGCCTTCGTTGAGTACCCGCGCGCCCTTGGCGGTGGCGTCGGCCACCAGGCCGTCGAGGTAGTCGACCTTGCCCGGCTCCGGCAGCGGCGTCAGCGCCACGCCCGGCTCCCAGGGCATGCCCGGCTTGAGCGCGGCGAGCTTGCGCTGGAACTTGTCGAGGAACGCATCGACCACGTCTTCGTGCACGAACAGGATCTTCAACGCCGTGCAACGCTGGCCGTTGAACGACAGGGCGCCGGTAACGGCCTCTTCGACGGCGTTGTCCAGGTCGACCTGGGGCAGGACGATGCCGGGGTTCTTGGCATCCAGGCCCAGGGCCGCGCGCAGGCGGTGCGGACGCGGGTGGAGTTTCTTCAGGTCGCTGGCGGCCTTGTGGGTGCCGATGAAGGCGAACACATCGACCTTGCCGCTGGCCATCAGCGCGCTGACGGTCTCGCGGCCACGCCCGTAGATGACGTTGATCACCCCCGGCGGGAAGCTGTCGCGGAAGGCCTCGAGCAGCGGGCGGATCAGCAGCACGCCGAACTTGGCCGGCTTGAACACCACGGTGTTGCCCATGATCAGCGCCGGGATCAGTGTGGTGAAGGTCTCGTTGAGCGGGTAGTTGTACGGGCCCATACACAGCGCCACGCCCAGCGGCGCCCGGCGGATCTGGCCGAGGGTGCCCTGTTCGAGCTCGAAGCGGCTGGAGCGGCGGTCGAGGTCCTTGAGCGCGTCGATGGTGTCGACGATGTAGTCGCAGGTGCGGTCGAACTCTTTTTCCGAGTCCTTGAGGTTCTTGCCGATCTCCCACATCAGCAGCTTGACCACCGCCGTGCGCTGCTCGCGCATGCGCGCCAGGAAAGCCTCGACATGCTGGATGCGCTCGGCCACGCGCATGTTCGGCCAGGCACCGCGGCCCTTGTCGTAGGCGGCCACGGCCGCGTCGAGGGCGCTGAGCGCGGTGTCGGCGTCCAGCAGCGGCGCGCTGCCGAGGATCACCTGGCGTTCGCTGTCGCCTTCCTTGAGCCACACCGGGCTGCGCACGGTGGCCAGCGGCCCGTCCCAGCGGCGCAGCTCGCCGCCGACCAGGTAGTCGCGTTGCTCCAGCGGCGCACCCAGGCGCCAGGCTTCGGGGATGTCCTCGGGAGCGGGAAACAGCGAATCGAGCAGACGGTCCATGGGTACTGCACCTCTCAAATCCGGATGATGAAACGCTTCAGCTTGCGAGCATGCGCCGACCGGCTGAAAATTGCCACCCCGGCGCAGCCGCTCGCGGTCATTCCTCGAAGGGCGGCGGGAACACCTCGGCGTCCATCAGCCGCATCGCGCCGATCGACAGGCCATAGTCCATGGCCCGTGGGTCGGCGAACGTGCGCAGGCGCTGCCACAGCTGCGCGTGAGTGTAGTCCGGCAGGTCCTGCAGCCCGCGCAGGTCGCGGCGATATTGCAGCGGCAGGGTGTTCCAGATGCTCCAGTCGTCGACATTGGTGTCCTCCAGCATGTCTTCGTACTCCGCGTCGGCCACCAGCAGGTCGACGCCATCGCGCTCGTAGTAGGCCTGGATCTGCTGGCTGACGCGCTCGCTGAGTTCGGCGCTCTCCAGCCACAGGGCCTGGCCCGCCACCCGCGACAAACGCAGGTCGTCCGGCAAATGAGTGAACCGGTTATCGCGCAGATCGAAAACGATGGGTCGCCAGTCGGCATCGTTGCGGATGCCGGCTGGCCAGTCCGTCAGTTCGCAGGTGTTGAGGTTGAGCATGTCCAGCGCGGCCAGGCGGCTCAGGTCAGGGCTGCGGGCCAGCGGGTTGTGTGACAGGTCGAGCAAGCGAAGATTGTCGAGGCGATCCAGGGCAACCTGATTGGTGTCGTTCCAGAGGATGCTGTTGCCTTGCATATCCAGCCATTCCAGTGAGTGCGGCACGGCGACCGCTGGTATTTGCTCGAAGCCGCAGTTCATCAGGTGCAGGCGTTGCAAGTGGGGAAAACGTTCGAGGAACTCCGCGGGCAGTTCGCTCAGGGCGGGGTTGGCGGCCAGGTCGATGCGCTGGATATGGGTGAAGCGATCAGGTAGCGCCAGCGAGGCCAGGTCCTGGTGGGTCAGGGCCAGGTCGGCGAGGCTGATCAGGTGGATGACCCGGCCTTCTTCCTCTGAGTACTCCGAGATCCGTTGCCAGTTGCTCACCAGTCGGCGTGCGGCGGCCTGGCGCAATGGGTTTTCGCCTGCCCAGGCACGCACCTGGTCGCGGAACGCCAGCAGTTGCCGTTCCAGTTCGGCGAGCTGCTGTGCCGGATCCAGGCCGGCCTCGAACCATTGGGTCAGTTGTTCGTTGACCTGGAAATCGACGGACTCGGGGTAGAGCGCCCGGTAGCGGCGCAAGAGCGCGCCGACGTCGATGCGTTGCGCGGCAAGAGCAGGCGCGTCCAGGCCGCCGCGCAGCAGGCCTTGACTGCTCCAGCCCGGCGCCGGGTTCTCCAGCAGGCGACTGGCCATGTCACGGCTCGACAGGGCCAGATCGTGGATCCGCTGGCGCAGCTCACCGACGCTGGTGGTCTTCAGTCCAAGGGCCGCACGGTCATCGGCAGGCAGTGCCTGCATGACAGCGCGGCAGAGGTCGTGGTCCTGGTGAAGCGGGGCCGGTCGCTCTCCGAGGTAGGCTTCATAGCCGTCGGCTGACTTGAGCACGGTGCAGGCGCGGCTGCTGTCCCTGGCGCCGGAGGCCAGCAGCAGTGGACCCTGGGGCGACGCCGCCCGCAGCTCGAGACGCAGATGCTCCGGCCAGCCGGGCAGTCGCGGCATCGCATTGATGATCAGTCGCTCGCTCAGCAGGCTGGCTTGCTCGGGAAGATACAGCCCCTTCAGGGCGTTCTTCAAAACGCTCTCGTCACGCTGATCGACGCGGCGCAGGCGCTGGCTGCCGTCTTCGAGGGTGACGGGTTCGAGGCTCTCCATCAACGGGCTGCTGGTGAGGCGTGACACGGCCTTGCCTGCCAGGTGCAATCCGCCGATCAACGCCAGGTTGAGGCCCACCGACTTGAGGTGGGCCATGGCTTGCTCGCGGTCACCGACCTGCCAGGCTTCATAGCCTTCGTAGGCGTCATCCAGCAGCTGGTAGGCAATCACCGCGGTCATCATCGTGCCTAACGCGGGGACGAACATGCCGGCGATCATCAGCATGTCGAGGCCGGCACTTTCCCAGAGGGCTTTGCGCGCCTTGAGCGCCTGTTCGTCGGCTTGCGCAGTGGGCACGGCCAGTTGTCGGGCTTCGTGCTTCAGGCGTGCCAGGTGGTCGTCGTGGAAAAATATGTACAGGTCTGCGGCGATGGGCAGGGTGCGCAAGCGCAGGTCGCCACCGGCATTCTGGCGCAGGCGGCTGGCGAGCTGGCCCTGCTGCTCGCTTGGTACATAAGCCATGAAACCTTGGCGAAACGGCTCTTGCTGCAAGTCGCTGCGCAACTGGCGATGCAGCGCTTCGAGGTTGTCGAAGGCGCGCAGGCTGTCTGTCTGTCCCGGCAGGTACAACACGATAGCTGAAGTGCCGGTATCGATCAGGGTCGCCTCGTGCAGGGTGATGCCGAACAGGCTCAGTTGGCTGCAGGGCAATGCTTTGCCATTTTCCAGCAAGGTCTGCAGCGCATCCCATCCCGCACCACTGAGCTGGTTGCGCGCGCGGGCCAGGTCAGCCGCCAGACGCAGGCTGTCCTGGTGAACGCGCAGCGCCGCCGGGCGCACGCCAGGTGCGGCGAAGGTGGTATCGAGGTGATCCTGGTAAGCCTGGCCGAGGTCCAGTTCGCGACAGGTCCTGGCGAAAACCTCGGGTGACAGCGCCAGGGGCTTGATCCGGATCTGCTCCGAGGACAGGTCGATGTCGACTTCGGTTTCGCTGTCGCCCAGGGTCGTCTTGCCGGTGACCATGGTCTGGTTGACCTGCCAGTCGCTGTCCAGGGCGAGGGCGCTGTCGCGGTTGAAGGTCACGGCGTCGCTGAAGTTGTGCAGGGCAGCTTCGAGCAGGCTGCGGTGTTCGTGCTGGGTGAGGTAGACCTGAAAACTGTAGAGATGCTTCACCCAGACCAGCGATGTGCTGCGCAACGGTGCACTGAATTTGTGCTGCATGCGCAGGCGCTCGGCAAGCAGGGGCTCGGCGAATTCGTTGATGTTCCTCAGGCCACGCAGGTGCTTTGCCAATGCGCGCTGCGCCTGCATCAGGCGCGCCTGGCTGGCCTCGACCGCCTCGCGCAGGTGGGGCGCGGCATTGGCGAACCAGGCCGCCTCGGCCCCGGGCAGGCCCTGTACCGGCAGGATGGCGTCGCTCAGTCGTTGCCAGTGTTCGGCACCGGCCTCCCGTGCCCAGGCGGGCAGTCGGCGTTGCAGAAGGGTGTGGTGTGGATTGGGGGCTGTCATCTGTGGCTCCTTGCAAAGCGCACATCAGAGCAGCCGCGTCGGGGCTGGCGGTGGTACATGCTTGTACCGGTAAAACTGGCCTCAATATTGGCCGCGCAGCGCCGATAACTGCGTAATTGCCTGCCATCGCCTGCCTATGATCACTCCCCAGCCCCCACAAGACCCCACGCCAGCCCCAGCCGGGACCTTGCGCCAATCGCTCAATCGCCTGCTGCCGGTCGGCCTTGCCTTGGTGGGCATTGGCCTGTCGGTCGCCCTGGGACACCTGGATGCGCAGCGCGAACGCAGTGAGCAACTTGGCAACCTTGCGGCCCGTCTGGCGGGAATGCGCGGCGCCCTGGAAGCCCAGTTGGGCGCGGCGTTTGGCGAGGCCGAGGGCATCGCCCAGCTGATCAGCGCCGATGGCGAAATCAGTTCGGCGCATTTTCACGGCATGGCCCACGGTGCCTTGCAGTCGGTCCCCTACATGCGCCATATCGCACTGGCGCCGGGGGATGTGATCGGTGATGTCTACCCGATGGCGGGCAACGAGCGGCTGATCGGGCTGGACTATCGCCAGCTGCCGGATCAGTTCCCGCTGGTGCGATCGGCCCGCGACCAGGCCCAGCCGGTGCTGGCCGGTCCCCTGCAGCTGTACCAGGGTGGCCGGGCGCTGATCTACCGGCGTCCGGTGTTCGTCACTGGCAAGCGCGGTGTGCGCTTCTATTGGGGCAATGTGTCGATCGTCGCCGATATCGACCGCTTGCTGCTGACGGCGGGATTGCGCCCGGATACCGAGTTCGAGGTTGCCGTGCGGGGCGGCGACGGCAAGGGCGCCGAGGGTGCGTTGATCTGGGGCGATCCAACGCTGTTTGACACGTCGCAGGTGAAGATGACCGTGGAAGTGCCGGGCGGCGTCTGGCAACTGGTGGCGGCGCCACGGGGCGGCTGGTCGGGGCTGGACCTGTTCGGCTCGCCATTGTTCCTGTTCGCCCTGAGCTGCACGGGGCTGTTCAGCCTGTTCGTCGCCCAGCTCAACCGCAAGCAGCGCCTGCTCGAACAGCGCAACCGCGAGCTGCAGCGCTACCAGGCCCAGCTCGAACGCCTGGCCCACTACGACACCATCACCGGGCTGCCCAACCGGATCCTGTTCCAGCAGCAGCTGGGCGCGGCGATCCTGCAAGGGCATGGCCTGGCGGTGCTGATGCTCGATATCGACGGATTCAAGCAGGTCAACGACAGCCTCGGGCATCCGATGGGCGATCTGTTGCTGCAGCAGGCGACCGCGCGCTTCTTGCAGGAACTGGACAGCCAGGACCGCTTGTGCCGCCTGGGCGGCGACGAATTCGTGTTCATGCTGCAAGGCGCCCAGGGCCAGGTGAACCACCAGATCCGTGCCTTGCTGCGCTGCCTGCAGCGGCCGTTCGACCTCAATGGCAACGCCGCCCTGGTCACCGGCAGCATCGGCCTTGCCTGGTGCCCGCAGCATGGCGAGGACGCCGACAGCCTGCTGCGCCACGCCGACACCGCCATGTATGCGGCCAAGGAAGCCGGGCGCGATGCCTGGCGGCCCTACCACCCGGACATGACCGAGCGTCTGCAGCAGCGCCTGGAGCTGGAGCGCAACCTGCGCCGGGCGCTTGAACACAACGAATTCGAGCTGTGGTACCAGCCCAAGGTCGATCTGTTCAGCGGGCAGCTGGAAGGCGTCGAGGCCCTGCTGCGCTGGCGTGACCCCGAACATGGCCTGGTCTCGCCGGGGGAATTCATTCCCTTGGCCGAGCGCACCGGGCTGATCATCCCGCTCGGCGAACGGGTGCTGGAGCTGGCTTGCACGCAACTGGCCGAGTGGCGCGCCGGCGACGGCTTGCCCGGGCCGCTGGCGATCAACGTCGCGGCCCTGCAGATCGAGCGCAGCGACTACGTCACCAGCCTGGCCTCGGCACTGGAGCGCCATGGCCTGCCGGCCAACCTGCTGGAAGTGGAGATCACCGAGAGTCTGCTGATGGAAAGCCAGCAGCAGGCCTGCGCGGTGTTGGCGCAGCTGCAGGCCATGGGCGTAGCCACGGCGGTGGACGACTTCGGCACTGGCTATTCGTCGCTGGCCTACCTGCGCGCGTTGCCGATCGATCACCTGAAGATCGATCGCGCCTTCATCAAGGACCTGCCCGGGGACGACGATGCGGTAGCCATCGCCAGGGCGATCATCGACCTGGGCCATGCCTTGGGTTTTCGCATCACCGCCGAAGGCATCGAAACCCAGGAGCAGTACGATTTCCTGCGCCATGCCGGCTGCGACCAGGGCCAGGGTTTCCTGCTCGGGCGGCCGATGCCGGCCGAGGCTTTGCGCCGCTGGCTGGACGACAACCATGAACGGCGGCATCGGCCGCCGGGGCGTTAGTGGCAGGGGGGCGAGTGCCCGTCGATACAGGTTTGGCGCCTATCAGATCGAGCGCCGCCCGCGCGGCGCTCGATCTCATAGGCAATGCACCTCTAACGTCGAACACCCGGCGGCCATCAACTCATCTCCTCCTGCATACCCAAGCTCGCATACCCCACCCGCGGCACCTGCCCCAGGCGCTGCTCGACCAGCGCCAGCAGCGATTCGCCGCTGGCCAGGTAGGCGTCGCCGAAATCATGCCCACCCAGCGCGCTGGGATGGGCCACCAGCTCCAGCACGCCATGCTCGGGGGCCAGGCCGGCCTTGAGGTCGGCCGGGGTGCAGACGAAGTCGGCGGTGCTCCCGGCGAGCTGGCGCAGGCGCCAGTTGAGCAGGGTCTTGAACGCGCGCTTGGCCGGCCCGATGTTGTGCCCCAGGTTGCGCGCCAGGCGCACCGGCACGCCCTGGTCGCGGGCGAAGCGGGCGACGACGGTGCCCACCGGCCAGATGTTGTGCACGTGCTGGTGCGAATCCAGGTGGCTGGGCATCAGGCCGTGGTCCAGGCAGTGTTTCCATTGGGCCTCAAGCTCCGCTTCCACGGCGGCCCGCTCGCGGCGCGACAGGCGCAGGGTACGTTGCTTCAGGCGCAGGTCGAACTCGCCGTGGGGCGTGCAGAAGCGCGGCTCGTCCAGGATCGCCTGGCTCAGCGGACGGCCGTAGGTGAGGTTGAAGTGCAGCCCGATGCGTCCCTTGAGCGCCGGTTGCTGGGCCAGCGCGCAGGCGGTGGCGAAGGCCGGCATGTTGGCCATGGCCGTGGCCGAGCTGATCAGCCCGGCCTGGAAGGCGTGCAGGATGACCGCGTTGGTGTGGGCGCTGAGGCCGAAATCGTCAGCGTTGACTATGACCTGGGATGGCATCCGGGCGCTCCTGTGGCGGGGTGGGGGCGACAACATCGGCTTCGTTGCGCGGCGAGCGCCTGCGCAGGCGTGGTTTGAGCCAGTGCCAGCAGCGCTGCGCCAGGCCCAGCAGCACGCCGTCGGGGCGCCAGCTGTAGCTGCTCAGGCGCCACTGTTCGAGCTGGCCGGTCATGCGTTCGTGCAACTGGTGGCTGGAGTTGTCCAGGCTGACCCGCGAGGCGTCGATCCATTTCCAGTCCGCATCCAGGCCCCAGTGGATCCACTCCTCCAGCAGCACGCGGCCGCTGCCCAGGTCGCGGTGCTCCGGGACGAAGGCGAGGTTGTAGTCGTAGACCCGGCCGCGCTCCACCAGGCCCAGGCGGTAGCTGATGCAGCGCCCGTCCAGCTCCAGCAGCACCAGGCACACCAGGCCTTCGCCGGCCAGCGCGATGAAGGCCTGCTCCATCCACTGGCGGCGCAGGGGGCCGGAGAAGATGCCGACCTCGTCGTCGCCTTTCCAGCTCACGGCCTCGACGGCGCTGATGGCGTCGAGCAGTTCACCCATGTTCTCGGCCGTGGCCATGACGCGGCGCACGCTGGCGCCGCAGGCGTTGATTCGTTTGCGCGCGCGGCGCAGCTTGTAGCGCGGATCGCCGCTGACCTCCTGGCGATCCTGTTCGTTGATGCGGTGCACCGGCACGCGGCAGGTCAGGCGCTGCTGCCAGGTGGAACTGGCGCCGGCCCACTGGCGCAACCAGCCTTCGTGCTCGGCGTTGTCCGGCACCTCGTTCAGTTGCAGCAGGGCATGGGGCAGGTGTTTGCGGATGGCCTGCAGGACCTGGTCGGCGTACAGCGCCGGCAGGTCGATGAGCAGCGCGATGCGGTCGCTCAGCGGATAGCCCAGGTGGCGCACCACCGGCGCGAACAGTGGGCCGAAGGGCTCCCGGGCGCGGACCAGGGGCAGGCACAGGCACAGGCGTTCGTCCTGGTAGCCGAGCAGCACACCGAGCCGCTGGCCGGGCAGCAGGGCGGCCTCGGCGGCGCGCAGCCAGCCGAGGTGGTTGAACGGCGTGCTGCCGGGCAGGCGCCGGCGCAGCGCCTCGTAGTCGGCGGCGGGGAAGTCGTCGCTGCGCAGCGAGGCGCACCATCTGAGCTGCAGGGCCATGGCTTCAGCCCGCCGTGGCCGAGGAGGCCGGGGCCTCCGGTTTGCGCAGTGGCTCCAGGCGCGAGGTCGTGTAGCGACTCTCGCGGTAGAACCTCCAGCGGCCGAACAGGCAGTACACGTTCATGATCCGTCCTTGCTCCTGATAGCCCATGCGCAGGTGCAGCTTGAGCGCCGGGATGTTGTGCTGCTCGCACACGTCCACCACCTTGGTGCAGCCCTGGGCGGCCATGGCCTTCCACAACGCCAGCTGCAGGTCCACCGACAGCTCGGTGCCCCAGTACTTGCGGATCAGCTCGCCGCCGAACTCGAAGAACTCGCCCGGTCCGACCGGGAACCAGCAGCCGTAGTAGTGGCGGTCGTGATAGTGGCGGCTGCTGCCCCAGATGAAGGCCACGGCGTCGTTGTCGTCGTCGAGGAACATCAGCCCGGTGTGGCCTTCGGCGGCCAGCTCGCGCATGGTCTCGACCCGGTCGCCGAAGTGGCGGGCGAAGGCCTGCACGTTATGCACGGTGATGCCCTCGACGCGCAGGCTGCCGTAAGGCTTGAGCCGGTGCGGCGGCACCGGGCTGACCAGGTCGCGCTCCATCCACAGCAGCTCCCAATGATAGAAGACGTAGTGCCGCAAGGCGCTACCGAGGGTGTCACGCAGTCCCTTGCGCTTGATGCGATCCTGGATCTTGGCAAATGCAGTCATGGTGCCTCCTGGGCATGGCTGATCGAGGTGCGTCTCATGACGCGCTCCAGGTCAGGGCGAATACGGTCTGCCCTGGCAGTTGAAAACGGACCTGGCCATCGGCGCAGCTGAAGCTGGCGCGGCGGCTCTGGTTGTCGGGGCCGAACAGTTCGAGCTGGCCGGCCGGGCAGTCGCCCAGGACCAGCGCCACCTGTTGCAGGCGCTCGGCCTTGTTCACCCCCAGCAGGCTACGTTGGTGCTGGCGGGCCATGGCCAGGGCGTCGACCTCGAAGGCGTCGTTGTCCAGGGTCAGCACCTGGTCCAGCCAGTGGCGCTGGATGAACTGCTGGGCCAGGCCCACCGGCTTGAGCTCGTAGCGCTGGTCGCCGGCATCGCGCAGCATGCCCTTGGGCCATTCTGGCTCGTCGGCGACATGGAACCAGTTGAGCATGTCGAGCAGGCCGTCGCCGGCGGCGTTGATCACCACCGAGGTCCACCACAGCCCGGCGTAATGGGTGTTCTGCTCGTAGGGGCTGAGGCTTGAGCCGCTGGACAGGTTGGTCTGGTCCAGTAGCAACGCCTTGCGCGGCCGGCCCTGGTTGTCCAGACCCACCAACTCGGCGGCCTGGCGCACGCTGTCGCGGTAGCTGCGGGTGGCGAGCAGGTCGCGGACCATCCATTCGTGCCAGGCCAGGGCGTCGATCTGCGCACCCTGTTCGGCGAGCAGGCGCCGCGCCCAGTCGATGCCGCGGCGTTGCTTGCCGTCGTCGGTGAAGGGCCCGCCGAGCAGGCGCGAGGAGGCCGGCATGGCGATGCGCACGCCGGCCTCGCGGGCGCCGGGGTACTCGCGCACGCGCCTGGCCATGGCCTGGAAGAAATCACTGTAGCTGGCGTAGTCGCGATAGTTGAGGTTGGGCTCGTCGGCAAAGGCCAGGTAGTGGGTGCCGTTGCCGCCCAGAGCCTTGGTCGCCTCGAGCCAGGCGTCAAGGCCATCGCTGCTGGTGCGGTCGCTGCGCAGGTCGGCGACCCGGGCGCTGCCGGCCAGCAGGGTGATGTCCTGGAGGATGCCGAAGCGTTCCTGGTAGAGCTTGCGCCAGGCGTTCTCGAAGTCGGGCTGGCGTTGCAGCACGTCGACGAAGCTGTAGAAGCCGGCGGCCTGGGGCCGCAGGGCGTCCAGGGCGGCAAAGCTTGAGGCCGGCGGCAGCACATAGGGCAGGGCCACCCCTAGCTTCGGCGTGGGGCCGAGCAACTTGGTGCCGACGGTCAGGCGTACCTGGCCCGGTTGCTGGGGCAGGTCGCCCAGGTCGTCAGCACGCTGGGCAAACAGGTTGGCGCTGCCGTCGAGCCAGAACGCCGCCTTGCCGCTGCCCTGCAGGCCCAGGCGCCAGGTCTCGTCGCGGCTGCTGACCGGCAGCGGCAGCTGGTCGAAGCGCCAGTAGGCGCGGTAGGGCTTTAGCGGCAATTGCACGCGGCGACCGTCACCGAGGCGTTCGGCGAACAGCCCGTGGACGCCGCCGTGGTGCTTGCCGGCCAACACCGCCCGTTCGCCGGCCTTGACCCGGAAGTACAGCTCGACACCCGGCCCGACCTCGGCGCTGAAGTGCACCTTGGCCGGCGCGAACAGCGCACGGGTGCTGGCATCGTGTTGGATACGGTAGTCGCGGAAGCTGTAGCCGGGCACTTCCAGGCGATAGGTGCCGCCATCGGGTGCCAGGGGCCAGCGCTGCTCGCCGCGTACCTGCGCGGCCTCGATGCGCCGTTCGCCGGTCAGGCGGCCCTGGCCGTCCAGCAGGTACAGGCGCTCCGGGTTGGCGTCGGCCTGCCAGGCCGGGCGCCACTGGATGCGCAGCTCGTCGGCGCGGGCCGGGAGCAGGTACAGGCTGCCATCGCGGATCTCGCCCCATTGCACGGGCGCGGCGAGCGCCGACTGTGCCAGCAGCGCGGTGCACAGCAGCAGGGCTCTCATGCCGCCCTCCGTTGCAGCATCTGGCGCAGCGGCGCCAGGTCGGCGGGCAGGATGATCAGGGTCTGGCCCAGCGGCACGCCGCTGAGGCGGCAATACAGCACCAGCATGGCCACGGTGACCGCCAGGTAGGCGATGGACGAGGCCGCCGCGGCGCCGACGATGCCCCAGGTCGGGATCAGCAATACGTTGAGCACCAGGTTCAGCGCGGCGCCCGCGCCCATCAGCAGCGACACCGTGCCGGGGCGGTTCTTGCCCAGCAGGTCCAGACGCAGGATGCTGGCGTAGCACAGGCCGAGCAGGCCCGGCAGCAAGGCCAGCAGCGCCGGATAGGCCGGCGCGTAGTCGGCGCCGAACAGGGTGACGATCAGCCACTGGCCGATCAGCGCCATGCTCAGGCAGGCGCCGAGCATCACCGTGGCGGTCAGGCGCAGGGCCAGGGGCGTCAGGCGTTCCATACCGGCGTCCTGTTGCAGCAGGCGTTTCATCAGCGGCGTGGTCACCGCCTCGGGGACGATCAGCAGCAGTTCGGCGGCGGCGCTGGCCATGGCGTAGTGGCCCAGGGCGGTGCTGCCGAGCATGGCGCCGATGAACAGGTAGTCCGAGCGCAGGATCACCTGCTGGAACAATAGGTCAGGGTGACTCTTGGCGCTGTAGCTCAGCAGTTCGCGCTGGCCGCCGCGATCCCAGCGCAGGGCCAGCGGGTGCTGGCGGCGCAGCCACCACAGGCCCAGCACCAGCACCAGGGCGATGCCGCACAGCCAACTGATCAGCGCGGCCTCCAGGGCCTCGTCGCGCCACATCCAGAACAGCCCGAGGAACAGCAGCAGCGGCGCCAGCGACTCGGTCAGGCGCAGGGCGTTGAAGGCACCGACGCCGCCGCTGGCGTTGTGCAGGGTCAGCAGGCCGCTCTTGAGCACGGTCATCGGCACCGCCAGCAACAACAGCCAGGCCAGCAGGCCCAGCTGCACGGTGATTTCCAGGTCGCTGCCGAACTCGCGCACCAGCAACACGCAGACCAGCGTCAGCAGCCCGGCCAGCAGGCAGCCATAGACCAGCACCTGGGTCAGCAGCAGGCCCATGTCGCGTTGCTTGGCCGCCTGGTAGCCGACCGCGCTGTTCAGGCCGCCGCTGGTGGCGGCGCTGATCAGGTCGGGCAAGGTGCTGAGCAGGGCGAACAGGCCGCGCTCGCTGGGCCCGAGGATGCGCGCCAGCAGCACGTTGCGCAGCAGGCGCAGGGCGATCATCGCAAGCTTGGTGCCCATGCTCAGCGCCAGGTGGCGCAGGTAGCTGTTGCGGTTCATCAGCGTTCTCCGCGGCTGATGCGCCAGGCCAGCAACGAGGGCCGGCTGGCATTGCGCTGGCTGACGCCGATGCGCGGCAGCGCCAGCGGGTCGTCCTGGCCCTGGCAGATCCCCGGGCGGGTGCTCAGGGCGTAGGGGTAGCGGTGCGCGGCGACCCGCGCGCGCACACGTTCGTCGTGGTCGCCGTTGGGGTAGCAGTACACCGGCAGCGGTTCGCGGCAGCCTTCGTTGAGCGCGGCGTGGCTGCGTTGCAGCTCTTCGTTGAGGCGGTGGTCGTCCAGGTACGGCAGCAGGGCATGGCTGGCGCCGTGGGGGCCGAAGCGCACCAGGCCGGAATCCTCCAGGGCTCGCACCTGCTGCCAGTCCATGGCCTGGGGCAGCGACTCCGGCGGGCAGGCGTCGGTCAGCACATGCAGGGCCTGGGGGCTGAGGCTCTTGAGGGTCTGCAGGTAGCGCGCCAGTACCAGGCTGCGGGCCTTGCTGTGGTCGTGCATGAAGTAGGCCGCAGGCAGTGGACGGCCGAGCTTGCGCAGGCGCTCGATCAGTTGCCGTCGAGCCTCCTCGCCATGGGTGCCCCACAGGGTTTCGCCGACGCTTTCCCACCAGAAGCGCTGGCGGCTGCCGATGTAGTCGGTGGACAGGAAGATGCTCGCCGGCACCTGGTGGCGTTGCAGCAGCGGGAAGGCGTTGACGGCATTGTCGCGCCAGCCGTCGTCGAAGGTCAGGGCCACTTTGGGGCGGGTATCGCCTCGGGGCTCCTCGTGGCTCTTGAGCAGGTCCATGAGGCTGACGCAGTCGAAATGCCGGGGCAGCCAGCGCAGCAGCCCTTCGAAGGCCCGGGGGCCGACGCACAGCTCGTTGCGATGGGGCAGGGCGGCGCTGGCGTCATCGGCCAGCACCCGGTGCAGCATGAGGATCACCCCGGCGCCGCGCAGTTCGGCGCGGCCACGCGGCGACTTGAAATAGAACCAGCCACTGGCCTGCTTGATGTGGGTCTTGATCGGCATGTCCGTCGCTCATCGATTCTGGTCGGGGTTCCATTGGCTGTAGCTGTGCCCGCGCAGGAACTGCCACAGGCCCACGCTCATGCCGGCGAGGGTGACCAGCACGAAGGCGGCCAGGCGGAACGGGCGCGGCAGGCGGCGGCGGGCGTCGAGCAGGCCGGCGATGGCGGCGGCGTAGCCGAGCAGCTGCAGGGCCAGGGTCAGGCGGTAGAAGCCGGGCTCGATGGCCAGCCACAGGTTGGCCAGCAGCAATGGCAGCAGCAGCACCGGGGCCAGGCGGCGGATCAGTTTGTGGCTGATCAGGGCGATGGCGTACAGGCCGTGACGCGCCGGGTTGAGCAGCTCGCGGCGAGCGGCCAGGCTCAAAAGGCCGCCGACGGTGACCCGCTGGCGGCGGCGGAACTGCTTGTCGGCCTCGTCCACGCCCTGGTCCAGCACCACCGCCTCGGGCACGTAGACAATGCGCAGCCCTGCGGCCGGGGCGCAGGTGCTGATGAAGAAGTCGTCGTTGACCTGCTTGGGAATCGGTTGGTACAGCGCCCGGCGCAGGGCCAGCAGGGCGCCGTCGGCCGAGACCATGCAACCGGTGCGGTTCTCCACCTTGCGCACCCAGGCTTCGTAGTGCCGGTACAGGCTGTCGCCGATGCTCAGGCCCTTGCCCGGGTCGGGGATGATCATGTGCCCGGCGGTGCCGCCAACCTGGGCGTCGGCGAACGGCGCCAGCAGCAGCCCGAGGGTATCGGCCGACCACTGGTTGTCGGCGTCGGTGAATACCAGCAGGTCGCCCGTGCACACCTGCACGGCACTGTTCAGCGCCCCGGCCTTGCCCAGGCGCGGCAGGTCCAGCACTTGCACCCGCGGGTCACCCAGGGCGCGGGCCAGCGCCACGGTGCGGTCGCTGGAGCCGTCGCTGGCCACCACCACCTGCAGCTCGGCGGCCGGGTAGTCCTGGCCGAGCACGCTGGCGAGCTTGGCTTCGATATGCCGCTCTTCGTTGTGCGCGGCGATCACCACGCTCACCCGTTGCGCCGGCAGCGGCGAATGCGTGCGACGGGCAAAGAACGGCGCGGCCAGGGTCAGCAGCAGGGGATAGCCGACCCAGGCGTACAACGGCAGCAACAGGCATAGCCAGAAGATGAACTCAGCCACGGGCGGGCCTCCTTGCGGTGCGGTTGAACAGGCTGAGGATGAACGCCGCGCCGGCCAGGTGCAGGCGCAGCCAGTGCAGGCCCCAGAGTTGCAGGGTGAGCAGCGGGTCACGGTGCCGGCGGCTCTGGCGCAGGCTCAGGAACAGCGCGGGCAGGGCGCTGACCAGCAGGAAGAACAGCGCCACATGGGGGAATCCGTCGAGCAGGGCCGACAGGGCCATGGCGTCCAGCACCCACGCCCCCACCGAGAGTAGCGGGAAGCGCAGCAGGCGCAGGCTCACGCCATGGCTGCGCAGCAGTTGCAGGTGGCTGCCCTGGCGCCACATCTCCTTGCCCAGCCATTCGCGCCAGTTGGCCTCATAGCCCCAGTGCAGCACCGCGGGCTGGCGCAGCACGCGCAGGCGGGCGCCGGACTCGTGCAGGCGCAGGGTGAAGTCCTTGTCCTCGCCGGTGCGCAGGCGCTCGTCGAAACCACCGACCTGCTCGAACCAGCTGCGGCGCATCAGCAGGTTGGGGGTGGGCAGCCAGGTGCAGTCCTGCACCGTCTGCCCGGTGCGCAGGGTGCGCCGCTGCCAGGCCTGGGCGAACCACGGGGCGTGGCGCGGGGTGTCGCAGTCGAGGGCGAAGACATCGCCTTCGCCGCGGCGCTGCAGGTCCAGCAGCAGGTCCAGCCAGTGCTCGGGCACCTCGATGTCGGCGTCGAGGAAGGCCAGCCATTCACCGTGGCTGGCGGCCACGCCGGCGTTGCGCAGGGCGCCGATGGCCACCCCGGGCAGGGTCAGCACCTGGGCGCCGTGCTCGCGGGCGATCCGCGGGCCGTCGTCGCTGGAGCCGTTGTCGACCACGATCAGCTCGCAGGCCAGGCCCGCCGCGCTGGCCGAGCGCCGGGCGGCGTCCAGGGTGCGGCCGATATGGCGGGCCTCGTTGAACATCGGGATGACGATGCTCACCCGGCTCATCGGGCCACCTCCACTGGCTGTTGTTCACGGGCCTGGCCCAGCAGCACGCTGGACAGCGCCAGCATCAGCCACAGGTACTTGTGGCTGGGGGCGCTGAGGAACATCAGGAACAGGCCGATGGCCAGCATGCTCATGGTCAGGTGGGTCATCAGGTCGGCGCGGTCCGCATCGCCGGCCGCGCGGAAGGCGGCGCGGGCCTGCCAGAAGTTGCGCAGGGCCAGGGCGATCATGCCGACGAACAGCAGGCCCGCCGGCAGGCCGACCTCGCTGAACAGCTCCAGGTAGGTGTTGTGGGCGCGGCGGTAAAGGTCGGTGGTCTTGCTGTTGACCGGGGCGAAGGCCTTGGAGAATCCGGTGTCGGCATAGTGCAGCGGGAAGGTGCCGGGCCCGGTGCCGAGCAGCGGGCTGTGGCTGATCATTTCCTTGCCCACCACCAGGTAGGAGGCGCGTCGGCCCAGCGATTCGTCCTGGTGCGCGTTGACCCCGGACTTGAGCAGCATCAGCGACTGGATGCGCTCGGCGTAGCCCGCCGGCATCAGGGCCACGCCCAGGGGCAGGACGATGGCCAGGCCGAGCATGGCGAAGCCCAGGTGGCGCGGGCGGATACGGGTCAGATGTTCGCGGTAGTTGTACAGCACGATGCCCAGGCTGATCAGCAGCACCACCAGCCCCGAGCGCGATTCGGTCTTGGTCATGCCGACCAGCAGCAACAGGCAGCAGCCGGCCCAGAACAGTTTGACCGGGATCTGCCGGGCCTTGATCGCCAGCCACAGCCCCAGCGGCATGGCGATGGTGATCAGCAGGGCGAAGGCGTTGGGGTCGAGCATGGCCGAGGCGCGGCCCTGTTCCTGGTACTTGGTGGAGAAGATCGCGAACAGGCAGGTGACACACACGCTGACGGTGATCAGTCGGGCCAGCATCGGCAGGTTGAGGTCGCGGCCGACCAGCAGGGTGATGACGAACACCACCAGGCCCACCAACAGCTCGCGCAGGTGCCCGCCCGACAGGGCCAGGTCGTCGCTGGCCCACAGACTCAGCAGGTACAGGGCCATGAACGGCAGCAGCAGGCGCCACTGGTTGCTGCGCAGGCGCTCGCCGGGCAACTGGCGCACTGCCAGCTGCAGGCTGAGGATCAGCACCAGGCCGATGCCCACCAGCTTGGCGCCGGACACCAGGCCGTCCTTGAGCAGCCCCTCCAGCGGCACCAGGGTGGCGATCGCCAGCAGGCCCCAGGCCGGCTTGCGGTATAGCACTAGCACGCCGGCCAGGCCGATCACGCCGCCGGGGGCCAGGAACGGGTAGGGGCTGGCCAGCAGCCCCAGGCTCAGCAGGGCCACCAGGGCCACCAGCGACAGGGGAATGATCATGCGACAACCTCCTCGGCCGTGCCCCGGTACACCAGGGCCCAACGTTGTGCCAGGGTCGGCAGGTGGTAGCGTTCGCGTTGCGTGCGGCGGGCGCCGGCGACCAGCTCGGCGGCCTGCGCGGGATCCAGAAGCAGGGCCTCGAGGTGCGCGCCCAGCTCGGCGCTGGCCAGGGGCGCGGCCAACAGACCGTTGCGCCCGTGCTCGATGACGTCGGGAATGCCGCCGACGCCGAAGGCCACCACTGGCACGCCGTCCTGCATGGCCTCGAGCAGGATCATCGGCGTGCCTTCGGTGCGCGAGCTGATGACCAGAGCGTCCAGGCGCTTCATCCAGCCGCGCATGTCGCGCTGAAAGCCCGGCAGGGTGATGCGCGCGGTGAGACCGGCGGCGTCGATGCGGGCCTGCAGGGTGTCGCGCTCGGGGCCTTCGCCGAGCATCACGGCGTGGACCTGTGGGTGGCGATGGCACACCGGGATCAGGGTGTCGAGGAACAGGTCGGGGCCTTTTTCGCTGGACAGGCGGCCGACGTAGGCGGCGAGCCAGGGGGCCTTGTCATGATCGCAATCCCTGTAGGAGCGGCCTTGTGCCGCGATCGGCCGCGAAGCGGCCGCCGCTGCGGGGTAATCCGATGTGCCTGACTTATCGGCGTGGGTGGCCTTGGGGCCGCGTTGCGGCCCATCGCGGCGCAAGGCCGCTCCTACATGATCTTCATCAGCCGTGCAGGCCTCGGGCAGGCCGTTGGGAATCACCCGCAACTTGGCCTCGGGCACGCCGGCATCGCGGTGGATGCGGGCGATGCTCTCGGCCACGCACACCACCGTGTCCACCGTCGGCGTGCGGCACAGTTGCAGGCTCAGCCAGGTGTAGAAGCGCTGCTTGCGGCTGCGCGGGGTGAAGCCATGCTGGGTGCTGACCATCGGCAGGCGCCACAGGGTGGCGCCGATCCAGCCGAACAGCTGGCCCTTGAAGTTGTGGCTGTTGACCAATGGACGTTGGCCGCGCTGCGCGCCGAGTACCTTGAGCACCGCCCCCAGCCCCCGGCAGGTGTCGCATTCGACCCCCGCCTCGCGAAAGCGCGCCACCAGCTCCGCCGGGGCATCGAGAAACAGCACCCGATGCTGGCCGGGGGTCGCCTGGCAGTGGTCCAGGAGCATGCGCTCGGCGCCGTAGAACCCGCCACTGCCGAGCAGGTGCAGGATCGGCCGGCCGGCGTGCAGCGCGGCGTTCAATTGCGCACCCAGTGCCACAGGCGTGGCAGCGACCAGCTCTTGTGCGGGTTGGGCAGCGCCGGGGCCTGGTCGTTGATCACCAGCAGCACCGGCAGGCCCAGCTCGTGGCTGATCTGCGCCGGATGCTTGAAGCGATGGTCGAAGAACTCCCTGACGTAGACCACGGCGATCGCCAGCAGCAGGCCGGTGACCAGGCCGAACGGAATGATCAGGCCAGGTTTCGGGAAGCTCGCCGCAGTGGGCTCGTAGGGGGCGCTGAGGATCCGCGCGTTGGACTGGCTGCCGTCGAGCAGGCCCTGGCCACGGCTTTCCTCGTAACGCTGGGCGTAGGTGGAGAAGGCCTTGTGCAGGGCGTCGATCTCGGTGTCGAGCTGGCGGGTCTTGCTCTGGGTCTCGCGCAACTGGAGGATGCGCTTGCTGTAGTCAGCGATGCGCTGGGTCTTCTGCTCGATTACCTGCTGGGTCACGGCCAGGTCCTGCTGGCGCTCGCGGATGCGGTTCTCGACGATCTTGAGGAACTGCGCGCGCAACTGGGCGATTTGCTGGCGGGCCATGACCATCTGGTCGGAGCCTGGCTGGAACACCGTGGCGTCGCCATTGTAGCGGGCCAGCTGGGTGGTCAGCTGTTCGCCGAGCTGCTTGATCTCGCGGTCCTCGAAGGCGACGTTGTCGACCGTGGTGGTGAAGGTGTAGGGGAACGCGTAGTCGGCCATCCTCGCCTTGCTGGCCGCGGCCAGGCTGCTCTGCAGGTAGTCGAGCCACTTCTGGTTCTGCAACTGGCGGTCACGTTGCAGGTTGAGCGCCTGCTCCTCGGTGTTGATGGCGTTCAGCCGGAAGGTGATCTCTTCCTTGGGGTCCGACGAGCCGATGGCGGTCAGCAGGCCCAGGCGCTGGCTTTCCAGGTCGCCCAGGCGGGCCTGGTAGTGCAGCTTCTTCTGCTCGTAGAACGCTTCGGGCAGCTCGTTGGACTGCAGGTCCTGGCGGTTGGCCAGGAAGTTCTCCAGCAGGCGACTGACGAACAGCGTGCCCAGCTTCGGATCGTCGGCGCTGTAGGTGATGGAGATCACGTTGGAGCCGGGCAGGGTCTCGACCTTGAGGTCCTTGACCGCCTGGTCGGTAAGGGTGTCGAGCTGGGTGTCGCGGTCATCGGCCACGCTGTTGCCGAACAGCCGGTGCAGCGGGTCGAATACCGCGTGGCGCACCGGGTCGAGCACGGTACGGCGCAGCAGGCCGGGCTCGTCCGGATAGTGGCCTTCCTTGCGCAGCTCGCCGATGGTCTGACGGATCAGGGTCGGCGAGCGCAGGATGTTGCTCTCGGTCTCCATGTCGGCCAGCGACGGCGGGATGAACTGGTCGGCCTGCTGGCTGAGCGCCGAGGTGGTGTCGCTCTGCGAGAGCTTCTTGGACTGCACGATGACTTCGGCGGTGATGTCGAAGCTCTGCTTGAGCACCAGCGGTAAAATTACCGCGATCACCGCGAACACCAGGAACACCCGTTTCACCAGCTGGCGGTTGGCGAAGAAGATGCGGAAGAACTCATGTACGTAGTTTTCTTTGGGTTGCGTGGTCATGGTTCGTCCCCCGGTCAGTCGTCGCTTTCTTTGTTGTCGACGCGGTAGCTGAAGCTGAAGCCGAAGCCCTGGAACAGCACCACGTCGGCCAGTTGCCGGGACAGCTCGGCGGCGCTGGCCAGCTTGGTCTTGGGCACGTAGAGCATGTCTTCGGGCTGCAGGTAGGCGAGCTTCTGGGTACCACCGGACAGCGCCTGGTCGACGTCGTAGTTGACCGCGTGCACGGTGTTGCCTTCACGGCGCATGATCACCACCGAGCCGAGCTTGGCCTTGAGGGTCGGGCCGCGGGCCAGGGTCAGCGCTTCGAGCACCGATATTGGGCGGCGGATCTGGAAGGCGCCGGGCTGGCCGACTTCGCCGAGCACATAGATCTCGTTGGCGGCGGTGGACTTGAGCAGCACGTCCACGCTCATGCGCCCGGGCAGGGTGGCGTAGCGCTCGTTGAGGTAGTCGCGCAGCTGGTTGACGGTCATGCCCTGCAGCGGCACCGAACCGATTTCCGGGAAGGTGGCGCGGCCGTCGTTGCCCACGGTGATGTCGCGGCTCATGCCGGTGCCGGGGTGGTTGAGGGCGTTCTTCAGGTTGACCTCGTCGGTCATCGGGCTGATTACCCGCACGGTGACCTGGTCACGGTTGGGCTTGAACACCCGCTTGTCCTGGTAGGCCTGGCGGATGGCGTTCTCGGCCTCGCCGGGGGTCATGCCCTCGACGCGCACCGCAGCGTTGGTGCTGGGCAGGGTGATGCTGCCGTCGGGCTGCACCAGCTGGTTGCCGTTCAGGCCGCTGGCGGCCATGAAGTTCAGGTCCAGGGTGTCGCCGGACTGGATGCGGTAGACCCCGGCCGAACGGTTGCTGACGTGGAAGATCACCTCCAGCACGTCCTGCGGGCGCAGCACCTGCTCGCGGCGGGCGACTTCGGTGGCCTGGCTCTCGGCCGGTGGCGCGGTAAGGATCTGCACCGGCATCTGGCGGTCTTCCTGGCTGGCGCAGCCGGCCAGGGCCAGCACGCACAGGGCAATCGATGGGTATCTCATGGCGTTCATCCTGTGCGGCCTCTCAGAGATTTTCGTACAGCCACTTGGGCATGTAGTACTTGCGCTTGTTGAACACGCTGCCGATCAGTCGCGCGCCGGCCTGGGTCAGGCGTTGACTGGCGGCCTGGGCGACTTCCCAACGGGTCTCCTCGGCGCAGACCACCAGGATCACGCCGTCGACCAGGGTGCCGATCACCAGGCTGTCGGCGCTGGCGTAGATGGCTTCGCCATCGATCACCACGAAGCGGTACTGGTTACTCAGCTGGTGCAGCAGCACGCGCAACTGCTCGTGGTCGAGGCGGTCGCGGCCGCGTTTCCAGGTGCCCACCGGCAGCACGTCGAACGGCTGGTCGGACAGGCGCACGATGCAGTCCTGGGCCAGCGGCGGGGTGTCCTGGTTGAACAGCAGGTCGCTGTAGCCGCGCAGCTTGCCCAGGCCCAGTTGCTGGCTGAGGCCGCCGGGGCTGAGGCTGGCGTCGATCAGCAGCACGTTGCCCGCGCTCATCAATGCCAGCTGGCTGGCAAAGGCCAGGGCGCTGGTACTGGTGCCGCTGCCGGTGTTGGCCGCGGTCAGCAGCAGGGTGCGCTGGTCGAGGTCGAGCACGGTGGAGGTCAGGTTGGTCTCGCTTGGGGTAGCGATGGTCAGACTTCTTGAGGATGAACCGTCCATCTCAGCTTGCTCCGTGGCCAGTGAACACTTTGAACGGGGTCTTGAGCAGGATCTTCAGGTCCAGCATCAGGCTCTGTTCGTTGATGTAGCTCAGGTCCAGCTCTACGCGTTGGTCGAAGTCGATATTGCTGCGCCCGGAGATCTGCCACAGGCCGGTCATGCCCGGGTAGATCGACAGCCGCGCCAGGTGGTTGTCGTGGTAGCGGTAGGCGTTGAACGAGGTGGGGCGCGGGCCGACCAGGCGCATGTCGCCGGTAACCACGTTGATCAGGTTGGGCAGCTCGTCCAGGCTGCTGCGGCGCAGCCAGCCGCCTATCGAGGTGATGCGCGGGTCCTTGTCGATCTTGAAGTCGATGGATTCGGCGCCGTGCTTGTTCAGGTGGCGCAGCGAGTCCTTCAGCGCCTCGGCGTTGGCCACCATGGTGCGGAACTTGTACATGCCGAAGGCGCGGCCCCGGTAGCCGGTGCGCTTCTGCACGAAGAACACCGGGCCCTTGCTCGACAGCTTGATCAGCAGCGCCAGCACCAGGAAGACCGGCGACAGCAGCAGCAGCAGGGTCAGCGCGGCCAGGCACGACAGCACGCGGTTGGTCCGCGACAGCGTCCACGGGCGGCCCCCGGCACGGCCGGTCATCCAACCGCGGCCCTGCATGTGGATGGCGGCATCGATGCGCTGCCGGTGCGCCGGGTCCATGCGTTTGTCCTGGTACAGCGCCTGCAGTTGCGCGCTCTTGGGTTGTCCTGTCATACCGCCCTCCGCTGATCTGGCTGCTCGCCCGTGGGCGCCGCTTCGCTGGCGGCGGGCGAGTGGTAGCTCTTGAACCAGGCGACGAAGCGCCCGAGCCCTTCATCAAGGCCTATCTGTGGGGTGAAACCGGTGACCCTGGCCAGGGCGCTGGCGTCGGCGCAGGTGGCCAGCACATCGCCCGGTTGCAGCGGCAGCAGTTCGATCACCGCGTTGCGCTGCAGGTGTTTTTCCAGCAGGGCCAGGTAGTCGAGCAGCTCCACCGGGCGCTGCCCACCGATGTTGTACAGGCGCCAGGGCGCGTGGCTACTCGCCGGGTCCGGGTTGAGCGCGTTCCACTGCGGGTCGGCGACCGGGGGCAGGGGGATCAGCCGCACCAGGCTTTCGACGATGTCGTCGATGTAGGTGAAGTCGCGCTGGTGACGGCCATGGTTGAACAACTGGATCGGCCGGCCTTCGCTGATCGCCTTGGCGAACTGCATCGGCGACATGTCCGGGCGACCCCAGGGGCCGTACACGGTAAAGAAGCGCAGGCCGCTGCAGGGAATGCCATAAAGGTGGCTGTAGCTGTGGGCCATGGCCTCGTTGGCCTTCTTGGTGGCGGCATACAGCGACAGCGGGTGGTCCACCGGATCCTGCACCCGATAGGGCGTCTGCTGGTTGGCGCCATACACCGAGCTGGACGAGGCGTACAGCAGGTGCTTGACCGGATGGCGGCGGCAACCTTCGAGAATGTTGAGAAAACCGGCGAGGTTGCTGTCCAGGTAGGCCTGCGGGTTCTGCAGCGAGTAGCGCACGCCGGCCTGGGCCGCCAGGTGCACGACGACCTCGGGGCGCTCGCTGGCGAACAGCCGGGCCATGCCGTCGCGGTCGCCCAGGTCCAGGCAGTGCAGCGGGAAGTCACCGACTGTCTGGCGCACCCATTGCACGCGGGCGTGCTTGAGCGCCGGCTCATAGTAGTCGTTGAAATTGTCCAGCCCCACCACCTGGTGCCCCTCGAGCAACAGCTGACGGCAGGTGTGGGCGCCGATGAAGCCGGCCGCGCCGGTGACCAGCACTTTCATGGCGCATCCACCTGCGGGGCGACCTGACGTAGGCCGATGCCGCTGTAGTGCAGGCCGTGGGCGGCGACCTGTTCGGGGTTGTACAGGTTGCGCCCGTCGACGATCACCCGCTCGCGCAGCTTGCTGGCCAGCATCGAGAAGTCGACCACGCGAAAGTTCTTCCACTCGGTGCAGATCACCAGGGCATCGGCGTCCTGCAGGGTGTCGTCGCGGGTGGCGCACAGGTGCAGGTCGTCACGGTAGCCGTACAGGCGCCGGCACTCGTCCATGGCTTCAGGATCGTAGGCGCGCACGGTGGCGCCTTCAGCCCACAGGGCCTCCATCAGGTAGCGGCTGGGGGCCTCGCGCATGTCGTCGGTATTGGGCTTGAAGGCCAGGCCCCACAGGGCGATGGACTTGCCGGCCAGGCCCGACAGGCGCTGCTTGAGCTTGGCGAAGAGGATGCGCCGCTGCTGATCGTTGACCTCGTTGACGCTCTGCAGCAGGCGCAGCGGCATGCCGCTGTGGGCGGCGGTGTGCAGCAGGGCCTTGATGTCCTTGGGAAAGCACGAACCGCCGAAACCGCAGCCTGGATAGATGAAGTGGTAGCCGATGCGCGGGTCGGAGCCGATGCCGCGGCGCACCGCTTCGATATCGGCGCCCAGGTGTTCGCTGAGGTTGGCCAGCTCGTTCATGAAGCTGATGCGGGTGGCGAGCATGGCGTTGGCGGCGTACTTGGTCAGCTCGGCGCTGCGGTTGTCCATGAACATCAGCTTTTCGTGGTTACGGCAGAACGGCGCGTACAGTTCTGCCAGCTGGTCATGGGCGACTTCGTCGAGGGTGCCGACGATGATCCGGTCCGGGCGCATGCAGTCGGCCAGGGCGCTGCCTTCCTTGAGAAACTCGGGGTTGGACACCACGCGCACCTGCAGCTGGCCCTTGCCCAGGCGCTGCAGTTCGTCGCGGGCCAGGGCCATGACCTGGTCGGCAGTGCCCACCGGCACGGTGGACTTGATGATCAGGGTATGGTCGGTCTCCATCAGCGCGGCAATCTGCCGGGTGACGTTGAGCACATGGCTGAGGTCGGCCGAGCCGTCCTCGTCGGGCGGCGTGCCGACGGCGATGAAGATCAGTTCGGCGTGGCTGACCGCGTCGCTGGCCTGGGTGCTGAACAGCAGGCGGCCTTCCTTGATGTTGTCCTCGAGCAGGTCCGACAGGCCCGGCTCGCTGATCGGCGGCACACCCTGGCGCAACTGGTTGATCTTGTGGGTATCGACATCCACGCACAGGACCCGGTGACCTACGTCCGCCAGGGCTGCTGCCTGTACCAGTCCGACATAACCGGTGCCAAAAACGCTCACGTCCATGCGCGGTGCCTCGTATGGATGAGTAAGGGAGATGAAACAGTGGTGTGAATTGGGTATAGCTCAGCCCGGTGGATTTGCGTCAAAGCAATGGCATGTTTCGTCGAATTTACAGACCCTGGCGAAACGGGCGTTCTGCCACCAACCTGTTTCCAATCCGTGTGTTAGCGCGCATAGCTAGTGGCAATTGGCCGTTCGACGAACCGATGAACGGTTGGACGCACCGAAATAAGCGGGTTGCAGACGATAGGGAGAATCAACAACAACTTGCGGCAGGTGCCAGATTCTGGTGTCGGTATGTCGTCGGAATTTTGACTTTTTTGCGTTGTAGTTTGTTTCACAGCTGCTACGGTTTGAGGAGATTCCCATGACCGGAGTGGCCGAAACATGCGCGGATGGATCAAGCTTTTGCTGTTGCTGGTCTATCTGGCCAGCTTTCATGCCTATTACCGCGAGCGCATAGAAGCCCTGGGTATTGGCCTGCCACTGGTGCTGTACCTGGGGGTGTTCGCTGTATTGGCTCTGGCCCTGCTGCTGGCCGCGTTCAGCCGCCCCGGCTGGCTGCGCTGGTCGCTGGCGCTGGCGTTCACGGTCAGCGCGATCTTCCTCGACGCTTATAACCGCATCACCGACTCCTACCTGACCTATAGTGCATTCGTGTCCATGGTCTATGCCGGCGGTTTCGTCCAGGAGGCCCTGCAGCAATATCACTACGCGATTACCCTGGCCGCGGCACGGGCGCTGTTGCTGCTGTTTGGTCTTGGCTTGCGCCCGGGGCCGACCCTTCGGCTACCGTGGCTGTTGCCACCCGTGGCGCCGGTGCTGGGCCTGCTGGTGCTGATCGCCATCCTGTTCGTGCGCGCCGGCGAGGGCGCCCGCGGGCTGCCGGTGATGTACACGCCACTGGCCTATCTCAGCCTGTTCGGCTACGAGACCCTGCACGACCATGTCGGGCCGCGCCAGCCAGTGACCCTGGCCCAGGCGGGGCCGGCGATGGCGCGGGATATCGTGCTGCTGATCGACGAGAGCATCTCGGGCAACTACCTGGACCTGAACACCCCGGCCGGGGTCACCAGCCACCTGGGCCAGGCCCAGTCCGGCGTGTCCATCGTCAACTTCGGCTATGCCGCGTCCATCGCCAACTGCAGTGCCGACACCAACGTCACCCTGCGCTATGGCGGCACCCGCACCGATTACCTGCGCATCAACTCGACCCAGCCGTCGATCTGGCAGTACGCCAAACGCGCGGGCCTGGGAACGGTGTATATCGATGGCCAGCGCACCGGCGGTAACCTGCAGAACCTGATGACCGAGACCGAAAAGCGTGATATCGACCAGTTCATCCAGTTCGACGACACCCCCGTGGTGCAGCGCGACATGGCGGCGCTGGAGCGGCTGGTGGCGTTGCTCAAGGACGGCAGGCCGCAGCTGATCGTGGTGAACAAGGTCGGCGCCCACTTCCCGGTGCATGACAAGTATCCGGATGACTTCCTCAAGTACCAGCCCGCCTTGCCTCGGGGGCGTTACGTCGATATCGCCGACACCGGCACCCGCGATGGATTCGATGGCCGTCCGCAGGACTGGGTGTTGTATCGCAACGCCTACCAGAACACCGTGCTGTGGAATGTCGGCGAATTCTTTCGCCGGCTGTTCGCCGAGGGTGATCTCAGCCAGGCCGTGGTGCTCTACACCTCCGACCATGGCCAGGACCTGCATGAGCGCGGCAATCCTGGCCTGAACACCCATTGCGACAGCGATCCTGTGCCGGAAGAGGGCCTGGTGCCATTGGTGGTGATCCAGGGCGAGGGCCTGCGCACGCTGGACTGGCAGGCCCATCTGCAGGCCAACCGCAACGCTTCCAGCCATTACAACCTGTTCCCCACGCTGCTCAAGCTGATGGGTTATGACGGCACGGCCGTGAGCGCGCGCTACGGCCGTTCGCTGGACATGCCGACCGACGACCCGTTCACCTTCAACGTGCGTTTCAATGCGCGGCTGGGGGCCAAGCCGGATTTCCGTCACATCGACCTGGGGCAGGTGGTCACGCCCGCCAGTGTCCTGGCGGGGCAACCGATGCCGGTAGGCAAGGCGGACTGAGGTCAGAAATCGATGCTGGCAGACAGCTGTACCGTACGCGGCGCACCCAGCCCCAGGCTGGTGAGCAACGGCATACCCCAGTAGGCCTTGTTGGTCACGTTCTCCACTGTGCCGCGCAAGGTCACCGGGTGGTCGGCCACCTGCAGCCGGTAGCGGGCACCGACGTCATATATCGTGTAGCCAGGAATCGACTGGCTGTTGTCGTCGCTGATGTACTGCTTCGACACGGCGGTGGCGTTGGCGGTCAGGGTCAGGCCATCGAGCAGTGGGGTGTCCCACTCCACGCCCAGCTTGCCTTGCAATTTCGGCTGGCCGGTGGCGGTCTTGCCTTCCTCGGCGGGGTTCTCGGCCTTGGTCACCTTGGGGTCGAGGCGCGCCACGCCGCCCATCAGGCGCACATCGGTCAGCGGGGTGCCGAAGAAGCTCCACTCGAGCCCGCGGTTACGCTGTTCACCACCGAAGGAGAACACCTTGGTCACCGGATCGGTGAAGCTGCTGGGGCGTTCGATCTGGTACAGGCTCAGGGTGTGGGCGAAGTCGCCAAGGTCGAGCTTGATGCCGACTTCCTTCTGCTTGGACTTGTAGGGGGCGAACACTTGGCCGGCGTTGGGCGCGGTAATCGGGGCGATGGCACCCTTGCTCAGGCCTTCGATGTAGTTGGCGTACAGCGACACTTCGTCGGTGACCTTGACCAGCACCGCTGCCGCTGGCGTCGTGGCGCTTTCGTTGTAGCGCGTGGTGTGCGCACCGGTGCTGACGTTGAAGCTGTCGGTCAGCACCTGCTGGCGACGCACGCCCAAGGTGAGTTGCAGGCGCTCGTCGAGGAACGACAGGGTGTCGGCCAGGCCGTAGCTGCTCAGGCGCGACTCGGTGTGGGCGATGGCCGGGTAGCTCCTGGCGGCCTCCGGTCCCCAGACCGGGTGGTAGATGTTGTTGATCCACTCGGCCCCCGGGACGTTGCGTCGGCCATAATCGTGCTGCTTGTCCGAGTAGTGCGTGGCGTTGAGCGACCATTGGTGACCGACACCGAACGTGTCGAAATGGCCGCGCAGGCCGGCCTCGCCCGAGGTCTTCTTGAGGTCGATCTTCAACTGGCCCATGTTCGTCTCCATGTCTCCAGCGGTGTTGAACACCTCGGCAAGCATGGTGCCACTGTAGGCATAGTCGGTCTTGCTGGTGCCGGCCGCGGCATAGGCCATGAGGTTGTCGTTGAGGTCGTACTCGCCGCGCACGATCACGCCCTTGTCGCGGGTCTGGACGAAGCCCCAGTCCGGGTTGAGCAAGGTCTCGGATTTCGGCGGCCTGGGCACGGGCACGCCCGCGGCCAGGCCGATGCCGCGGTTCTGGCCCCTGACCCGGTCCTCGCTTTCGTACAGGTCGGCGGACAGGCGCGCCCGCTCGCCGCGCCAGTCGAGGCCCAGGGCGTTGAGCTCGGCCTTCATGCGCTGATGGTCGGTCGCGGTGTCGCCGTCACGATAGACACTGTTGAAGCGCACGCCGAACTGCTGCTGCTCGCCGAAGCGGCGGCCGACGTCGAGGTGCCCGCCGAACTGCGCGTCGGACATGTAGGTGGTGGTGATCCGGGTCAGCGGTTCGGCGCCGGCGCGCTTGGGCACCAGGTTGATGCTGCCGGCCACCGAGCCGCCCGGCGGCATGCCGTTGAGCAGGGCGGACGGGCCTTTGAGCACCTCGATGCGCTCGTACATCTCCGGCGAGATCCGGTAGTAGGGCGCCATGCCGTACAGGCCGCCGATGCTCACATCGTTGATGTTGGAGTTGAATCCGCGGATCGAGTAGTTCTCGCTGTAGGTGCCCTTCAGGCCGTTGCTGAAGACTGCGGGGTCGGTCGCGGCGATCACGTCGGTGACGGTCTGGGCCTGGGTGTCCTGGATGTACTGGTCGGTGTAGCTGATGGTGCTGAACGGCGTCTCCATGAAGTCCTTGTTGCCCAGCAGGCCGACCCGGCCACCCGAGGCCACCTGGCCGCCGGCGTAGGCGGGGGGCAGTGCGCTCGGGGCGTCGAGGTCGCCTTCGACCCGGGTCTCGGTCAGCTCGAGGCTGCCGCTGGCCTGGCCTTGGCGGTTTTTTTCCACTTCCTCGGCCCGTTCCACGGTCTGCGCCGCGGTCACGCTCATGGAGACACCGCCCAGGCCGAGCAACAAGGCCATGTGCACGGCGGCGAAGGTGCGATTGAGGTCGAAGTGGGGCACAGCCGGCTGCTGCGCCGGGCTGACACGCTGTTGCGACATGCTGGATTCCTTTCGATTCGCAAGTGAGTGAAGGCATTCACTAGGCTTTCCGACCCAGTACGGTAAAACCTCAATGCAAATCATTAACATCCAGCAGTGCAGCTGATGATCAGCCCGGCAGGGTCAACTGGCGATGAGGATATCCTCGAAGAACGCCCCGACCGGTTCGCTGGGATGGCACAGCTGGATTTCCAGCACCCAGACCATCTCCCCCGGCACGATCTGCAGGTCGGCCAGCTTCTCCTGCCCGTACAGGACATGGGGGAAGTCGGCGATGCGATGCCCGGCCAGGTTGCGCTCCAGACACCAGCCCTTGGCCTGGGCACTGCGCTCGGCGACGTTGTACAGCTCGCGCCCGGTCAGTCCGCGGCGCCAGGCCAGGCGCGTCTCGTTGAACACGGCGTGCAGCGCTTCGACGCAGGCCCGGTGCAGGGGATGGTCGCCGAACACGAAGGTATCGCCATAATCGCCCTCGTAGCCGTCCCATACCGGGCCGAGATCGACCACGGCGATATCGCTGGCGCGCAGCCTGCGCTGCGGGTCGATGCCCTGGCGCGGCGTGCGCACGGTGTCGTCGCCGAAGCGGATGTAGGTCGGGTGCCAGGTGTGCGAGGCGCCCATGCCCCGCAAGGTGCGCTCGGCCATGGCCAAGGCCTGGGCGGTGGTCATGCCGACCTCCAGCTGGCTGGCGATGGCGGCCAGGGCCCGTACCGTCTGTTCGCGGGCGGCGAGCATGCCGTCCAGCGAGTAGCGCGGGCCGACTTTCTCCAGTTGCGGGTCCAGTGCGGTCGGCGGCAGCGCTGCGCCGCTGGGCACGAAGGCCTCGGCGATGAAGCGATGGGCCTGCACGCCTGCGCCAAGGCATTGCTCGCGGACCTGCTGGATCATCGTGGCGTTGCCACAGGCGTAGACCTGGGTATCGGCCCAGCGATGCGCCTGGGCCAGCGCCACCTGCTGCACGCGGGCCTGGGTGGCCAGGACCGGATGCCAGCGAAACCGAGGGTGCGCCTGGCTGCACTGGTCGAGGAACGCACGGTCGTAGAAATCGGCCGGCGAGGCGCCGCCCCAATACAGCGTGACCTCGGCATCGCGTGCCAGGGCCATCAGCAGCAGAGGCTTGATGCCGGCATAGCCGGTTCCGGTGGCGAACAGTACAACGGGGCGTTCATCTTCATGTTGCCAGGTGCAGGCCCCCACCGGGCCTTCGAGGTTCAGCACGTCGCCTATGCCGAGTGATGGCAGCAGGTGCTCGGAAAACAGGCCGCCAGCGACCTTGCGGATATGAAACAGCATCCGTCCCTGATCCTGCGCCGGCAGGTTGGCGATGGAGAAGCAGCGGCTGTCGCCGTTATCGAGGCGGAACCTGAGGTACTGGCCGGCACGTACCTCGACGGGCTGTTCGGGTTGCAGCACCAGTTCGGTGATATCGACGCTCAGGGAGCGCTTGTCCAGTACCCGCGCGCTGAAGGCCAGCGTCGGCGTGTCCAGTGACCAGCCAGGAATCGCCAGGCGCATGTCGCCGCAAGCGTGGCTCTGGCACAACAGCAGTTCGTCGGCGGCCAGGGGATAGGAGGGCGCGGGCGTATCCGCGTCGCGCTGCCTGTCGCGATACTGGCCGGCGACGACCTTGACCTTGCACGAGCCGCAGGCGCCTCGACGGCACGAGAAGGGCACGGCAAGGCCACTGGCGAGCATGGCGTCGAGCAGCAGCTCGTCGCCGGCCTCGAAGGTTCTGCCCGAGGGCGACAATTCAATGACATGGTGGTTGGGCATGGCGACCTCGCGGCAGTGGGAGCGGTAATTGTTGCGGTAGACTTGGACCAGGAAAACCTCCAGTTTTGGATAATTCACATGGTCCAGTTACGCAAATGGCGGCCGTTGCTCAACCTGGACGGGGGCGAGCCGCAGGCCTCCTATCGAAAGATCGTCGAAGGACTGGTCAGCGCGATCAGCGATGGCCGCCTGCTTCCCGGAACCCCCTTGCCGGGTACCCGGGACATGGCGCAACTGCTCGACGTCAATCGCAAGACGGTGATCCTTGCCTACGAGGAAGCGGCGACCAAGGGCTGGCTGTACAGCGTGCCGCGCCGGGGAACCTTCGTCAGCCAGCAGCTCGCCGCGCAGGCGACGCCGGCGCGCCAGGTGGCGCAGCCATTCGCTCCGAAATTGCGCGATGCGCCTGCCACTGCGTATTTCGCGGCGAGCGAGCAGGCAACGGCGTGGCACCATCGCCCCGGGGCACTGTTCTTCGACAATGGCGCCTGTGACCATCGCCTGTTGCCCCAGGCGGTCCTGCACCGTTACTACCGCAAGGCCCTGCGTCACAGCTTCGCCACCAATACCGTGCGCCATGGCAGCGACGGCAGCGGCCATCACCTGCGCCGGGTGCTGGCGGACATGCTGCGCCAGGAGCGCGGGCTGAACGTGGGGGCCGAGCACATCTGCCTCACCCAGGGCACGCAGATGTCGCTGTACCTGGCCGCCAGCGTGTTGCTCAGGCCCGGTGATGTGGTGCTGGTGGAGCGGCTGAGCTATCCGCCGGCCTGGGAGATCTTTCGCCAGCTGGGTGCCCGGCTGGAGACCGTGGACCTGGACGAGGAGGGTTGTCGCGTCGAGCAGATCGAAGCGCTGTGTCGGCTGCATCCGGTGCGCTTTCTGTATGTCACGCCCCACCACCAGTTTCCCACCACCGTCAGTTTGCGCGCCGGTCGCCGGCGGCAGTTGCTGGAACTGGCGCGGCGCCATGATTTCTGCGTGATCGAGGAGGACTACGACCACGAGTACCACTTTGCCGGGCGGCCCTACCTGCCGCTGGCCAGTGATCCCCTGCAGCGCCATGTGATCTATGTCGGCTCGTTGTCCAAGTCGCTGGGCAGCACCTTCCGTTGCAGCTTCATCGTCGCGCCGCCGGCGGTGGTCGAGACGCTGAGCCGCACCGCGGCGCTGAGCCTGGGGCAGGGTGATGCGGTGATGCAGCGGATGCTCGCCGACCTGATCGAGGCTGGTGAGCTCAGGAAGCATCTGCGGCGGGTATCCAGGGAATACCGGCAGCGCCGGGATATGTTGCTGGCTTGCCTGCGGGAGGCCTTTGGCGAGCGTATCGCAGTGCAGGTGCCGGAGGGCGGGTTGGCGCTGTGGGTGAGGTTCGCCCCGTCGATCGACGTGGGTCGGCTGGCGGTCGAGGCGCTGCGACTGGACCTGGTGGTGCGTGCCGGCCGGCAGTTTTCACCCGCCGGCCAACCCGAGAATGCCCTGCGCCTGGGGTTCGCCTCGCTGGATCCGGACGAGATCCGCCAGGCCGTGCAGCGTCTGGCCCAGGCTGCGAAGGCGGTGGCCGGCTGAGGCCAGCTACTGCAGCGCGCCCTGTTCCTGAGCCGGTGCGCCGAACGAGACGTAGTAGGCCAAGCCGACGAAGATCGCCCCACCCACGGCATTGCCCAGGAACACCGCCGCCAGGTTTTCCAGCAACTGCCCCCAGCTCAGGTAGCCGGCAAAGATCGCCGCCGGGATCAGGAACATGTTGGCCACCACGTGCTGGAAGCCGATGGCGACGAAGGCCATGATCGGGAACCAGATGCCGAGGATCTTGCCGCTCATCTCACGGCTGGCGTACGACAGCCACACCGCCAGGCACACCAGCCAGTTGCAGCCGATGCCGGAGACGAAGGCATGCAGGAAATCGGCACTGACCTTGCTGGTGGCGCCCGCCAGGGTCTTGCCCAGGTACGGCCCCTCGGTCAGTCCGAGCAGATGGCCGAAGCAGTAGGCGACGAACAGCGCGCCCAGCAGGTTGGCCAGGGTCACCAGGGCCCAGTTGCGCGCCACCGCCCACAGGCGGATACGTCCGGCGAACATCGCCAGGGGCAGGCTCATCATGTTGCCGGTAAGCAGTTCGCCCCCGGCCAGGATCACCAGGATCAGGCCGATGGGAAACACCGCGGCGCCCAGCAAGGTGCCGAACGAGGCCCATGGTGCGGGGATCATGGTGCTGACGTGGATCGCCAACAGGAAACCCAGGGAGATGAACGCCCCGGCCAGGAAACCGAGGATCAGGGTGGCGCGGGTGGGTAGATGGGCTTTACGGGTGCCGGCTTCTATGACCAGCTCGGTGATCCGGGAGGGGGTATTCACAGACATTTCAACAACTCGAACGCAAGGACGACGGCTCAGGCCGTGGATCGGGGTTTGGCAGCAGCGGGGAAGGCTTCGAAGCGGGCGGCACGTTAGCTGAGGCAATTTGACGCGGTCAAATCGATAGGCTGGATGAGGTGATAGATATCATCTATGAAGGGCGGGTGTTCAAGCGGGCTGTACTATATCAAAGCGACCGTAATGGACGACCTGCAACCGACGCGCTTGAAAAGGCGGCGCGGGACGTGCAGTATTCAGCAAATTACATGGTACATGCCATGGTATGTAATGGTGGAGTGAGCAATGGCCCGCATAGGCATCGACAAGGCAGCTGTTCAGCAAGCGCGGCAGGCGCTGATGGCCCGGGGTGAGAATCCGAGTATCGATGCGATACGTATCGAATTGGGCAACACCGGGTCGAAGACCACCATCCACCGCTACCTGAAGGAACTCGATCGCCAGCCTGTGTCGCTGCTGGGCAACAGTACGGCGCTGAGCGAACCGCTGGGGCGGATGGTCGAGCGACTGGCCGCGCAATTGCAGGAGGAAGGGCAGGCACGCATCGATGCCGCCGAGGCTGCCGCACAGGCCCATTGCGCGGCGATGCAGGCTGAGCTGCAACGGGTCCAGCGCGAACTGGCCGGCGCGCTGCGCCAGGTCGAGACCTTGAGTGGTGCGCTGCACGTCGAGTCCGAACGCCTGGCCGCCAGCCAGGCCAACCTGCAGGCCGAACAATTGCGCAGTGCCGGTCTGAGCCAGTCCCAGGGCGAACTGCAGGCGCGCCT
Source organism: Pseudomonas sp. DVZ6 (assembly GCF_024259445.1). NCBI lineage: Bacteria > Pseudomonadati > Pseudomonadota > Gammaproteobacteria > Pseudomonadales > Pseudomonadaceae > Pseudomonas > Pseudomonas sp. DVZ6. The sequence goes on along the minus strand of NZ_JANCLM010000033.1, from coordinate 42,316 downwards.
GGCCGACAAGGACGAGCAACTGCGCGCCAGCCTCGAACAGCGCCAGCAGGAGCAACGCCGGAGCGAGACCCAGGTGCGCCAGTTGCAGGGCCAGTTGCAGACCCTGCAGCAGGGCGCCATCGCCCGCCAGGATGAGCTGACCCGCCTGCACCGCGACAATGAGCGCCTGCTGGCCGAGCAGCGCCAGGCGACGGCACAGAGCAGGTTGCTGGACGAGCAATTGCAGCAGCGTGACGCCCAGGTGCAAGGGTTGCGGGCGATACTGGCCCAGGCCCAGGGCGCCAATGACGAGATGCGTCGTCAGTTGGCGGCACGAATCCAAGGCGCGATCGACGGTCCCCTGTAGGAGCGGCCTTGTGCCGCGAAAGGGCTGCGTAGCGGCCCCAGGATTTCAGCGTCGATGCAAAGATCGCCGGGGCCGCTTTGCGGCCCTTTCGCGGCACAAGGCCGCTCCTACAGGGACGTGTGCAGGCCTGAGGCAGGAAATGCGCCGTTCGTTCAAGCGTCACGTTCAGGCACCAGGCAACACTCGCGGCTCCATCCATGACCGGAGCCTTCCATGCGCATCCTCTATGCCCCATGCTTCTTCCTCGGTTTCATCGGCACAGCCGTCTACCTGATCAACCTCGGCGCCGACATTCTCTGGCTGCTGCCCCTGCTCGGCGTGGCCATCCTGCTGTCGTTCACCTGCGAAGCGCTGTATCCGTACAAGCCTGCCTGGAGCGAGGCTGACGGGGAGGGCGGGCGCGATGGCTTGCACGCGCTGGTCAACGAAACCCTGAATGTCGCCAGCATCGCCACGATTCCACTGTTCGCCGGCTGGCTGCCGGCCAGCGGGCTGTGGCCCAGCCACTGGCCGGTGCTGTGGCAATTGCTGCTTGCCATACCCCTGGCCGACCTGGGCATCACCCTGGTGCACTACGCCAGCCACCGCAGCGCGCTGCTCTGGCGCCTGCACGCGGTGCATCACAGCGTGACCCGGCTGTACGGCTTCAACGGCCTGATGAAGCACCCGCTGCACCAACTGGCCGAGGCCCTCGGCGGTGTGCTGCCGTTGCTGTTGCTGGGCTTGCCGCAGGATATCGCGGCGCTGCTGGCCTTCAGCATCTCGGTGCAGTTGCTGCTGCAGCACAGCAATGTCGACATGCGCATCGGCGGCCTGCGCCATCTGTTCGCCTGGGCGCCCGTGCACCGGCTGCACCATCTGAAGTACGGCACGCTGGGTGACGTCAATTTCGCCCTGTTCTTCCCGCTGTGGGATCGCCTGCTGGGGACCGCGCTGCATCTGCCTGGTTATGGGCTGGCCGATGACGACATGGGCATTGGTGATCGCCCGGACTACCCGCAAGCATACCTGGCACAGCTGCGTGAGCCGTTTCGCCCGGCAGCCACGGCGCAGCCGCCGGCACCACTGCCACGCGGCCTGCGCCAGGCCCTAGACCAGCGAATCTGAGCGCAGGTGGCGCAGGGCCTCGCTGGCGCGGATACCGAACTGCTGACGCAGGCTGCGTGAAAGGTGCGCCGAGTCGGCAAAGCCCGCGGCCATGGCTGCTTCGGTCAGGGAGGCGCCGGTCAGGGCTTGGCGCAGGGCTTGGCGCAGACGCTGCCACAGCACCAGGCGTCGTACCGACAGGCCGAGGCTGTCGCTGAACAAGCGTTCCAGCTGGCTGATCGACAGCGCGGCCTCCTGCGCCAGCGCCGTGGCAGGCAGACGCTGGTCGTCCAGCGCACGGATCCGCGCCAGTGCCCGGTTCAGGCGAGGGTCCAGCGAACGGCGCGGTGTCAGACGCAGTGCTTGGGCCAGACCGGGGATGCTACGGGGTGCCTGTTGGCAGACGTCGAGCAAGGTCTCCAGGGAAAACGCCAGAGGTTCGGCGAACAGAGTGATGCAAGGCGGCTGATGAGCGAGGATGGCGTGGGGCTGCAGCGACCCGATGGCCAGCAACCTGCCGCTGCGCTGCTCGCCCGCGATCTCAACGCACACCTTGCCCTCGAGGGGCAGCAGCACCTGATGGGCATAGTGGGCGTGTGCACTGGTACGGCCCGGCGTGCCGAACAGCAGGCAATGGTCATCGGCCAGCCAGAGTCGACCTCGCCAAGCGCCGTCCTGTCGTTCGTTCATCCCTGCTTCCTATCCAAATTGGCCCATAAACACTCATGCGAGTGGATATCGTTCAAAGGCCGATTATGCTTGAGGTGACTTGCCGCGATCCGAGGCCGATGCCTCGTCGTGCTTCGCGCAGCCTGCAATGCCCTTGGGCCTGGGTGCGTGCTTTGGGATCTGCTGGAGCACTCCGGTCTACCACAACCAGACGGAGGCGACCCATGGCGGTCCTAGACAGCGCATCCACGGGCAGTAGCGCGCCCCAACGTGGCATCACCCGGGAGGAGCGCAAAGTCATCTTCGCCTCGTCCTTGGGCACCGTGTTCGAATGGTACGACTTCTACCTCTACGGATCACTGGCGGCGATCATCGCCAAGCACTTCTTCGCCGGGGTCAACGAGACCACCTCGTTCATCTTCGCCTTGCTCGCCTTCGCCGCCGGCTTTGCCGTGCGGCCATTCGGCGCCATCGTGTTCGGGCGCCTGGGCGACATGATCGGGCGCAAGTACACCTTCCTCATCACCATCGTGATCATGGGTATATCCACGGCGGTGGTGGGGCTGCTGCCCAGCTACGCGACCATCGGCGTGGCCGCGCCGGTGATCCTCATCAGCCTGCGCCTGCTGCAGGGGCTGGCGCTGGGCGGCGAGTACGGCGGCGCCGCCACCTATGTGGCGGAACATGCGCCCAAGGGCAAGCGCGGCTTCTTCACCGCATGGATCCAGACCACCGCCACCCTTGGCCTGTTCCTCTCGCTGCTGGTGATCCTGGCCTGTCGTACCACCATGGGTACCGAGGCGTTCGAGGCCTGGGGCTGGCGCATACCATTCCTGCTGTCGATCCTGTTGCTGGCGATCTCGGTGTACATCCGCCTGCAGCTCAACGAGTCGCCGGTATTCATGAAGATGAAGGCCGAAGGCAAGGCGTCGAAGGCGCCGCTGACCGAGTCGTTCGCCCGCTGGGACAACCTCAAGGTGGTGATCATGGCGCTGCTCGGCGGCACCGCCGGGCAGGCGGTGGTGTGGTACACCGGGCAGTTCTATGCGTTGTTCTTCCTGCTGCAGACGCTGAAGATCGACCCGCAGACCGCCAACCTGCTGATTGCCGGTTCGCTGCTGATCGGCACGCCGTTCTTCATCGTCTTCGGCAGCCTGTCCGACCGCATCGGGCGCAAGAAGATCATCATGGCCGGCTGCATCATCGCCGCGCTGACCTACTTCCCGATCTTCAAGGCACTGACCGAGTACGGCAACCCGGACGTGTTCGTCGCCCAGGAGCAGAACCCGGTGGTAGTGGTGGCCGACCCCGGGCAGTGCGCGTTCCAGTTCGATCCGGTGGGCAAGGCCCGGTTCACCAGCTCCTGCGACATCGCCAAGAGCCTGCTGGCCAAACGGGCAATCCCCTACGAGAACGAGAAAGCCGAGCTTGGCAGCGTGGCGCAGATCCGCATCGGTGAGCGGGTGATCCCGAGCTTCGAGGGCAGCAGCCTGGCTGCGGCGGACCTGAAGACCCAGGGCGATGCCTTCACCGCCACCTTGACGGCGGCTCTCAAGGAAGCCGGCTACCCCGAGAAGGCCGACCCGGCGAAGATCCACTACCCGATGGTGTTGCTGCTGCTGAGCATCCTGGTGATCTACGTGACCATGGTCTACGGCCCGATCGCTGCCTGGCTGGTGGAGCTGTTCCCGGCGCGGATCCGCTATACCTCCATGTCGCTGCCATACCACATCGGCAACGGCTGGTTCGGCGGCTTCCTGCCGACGGTGGCCTTCGCCATGGTCGCGGCGACCGGGGACATCTACTACGGGCTGTGGTACCCGATCGTGATCGCGGTGATGACCGCGGTGCTGGGGATCTTCTTCCTGCCGGAAACCAAGGATCGCGACATCAACCACACCTGACCGCCCGCAAGCCCGCTCCACACGCTCGTGGGAGCGGGCTTGCCCCGCGATGACGGTTGATCAGTCGAAGTACCCACGCAAGGTAAATCGGTACCCGACATCCACCGCCGCCATCTGCGGTTTGGCATAGGTTCTCTTCAGCACGAACTCGATCGCCGGTTCGTACAACCCGTCGCGCACCACGGCGCCCGCCAGTACCTCCACCACGTACCAGCCGTTGTCCAGCTCGATGATCGGCCGCCCCGGCTCCTGGTAGCGCGCCAGCAGGTCGCCCAGGGTCTTGTTGGTGAAGTGCTGCAGGACGCGCCAGGTGAACAGTATCAGCGCACGGTTCTCGACCCGCAGCACATACCCCGCACGACGATGCTTGAGACGGCTGCCGGGCTCCAGCAGTGCCGGCGTGCGCTCGTCGAGGGTGAACAGGATGCGATAAGGCAGGTTATCGATTCCGGCCAGGGGCAGGATCACCCCTTGCGCCACCGCCAGGTCGCCGCTGTCGGTGCGGGTGAAGGCGCGGGCGAGGTCGTCGGGCAGGTCGTGGTCTTCCTTGAACTGTTCGAGCAACTGGATATCACCAAGCAGGAAATAGTCGATCAGGTCGTTGAGCACTTCGCTGAATTCGTAGCGCATGGGTAGTCCTTGTTCTGGCTGCGCCGGAGAAGTCAGCAATGTAGCAGTCCTGGCAAGGCCCGCCATCACCTATCGAGTGGGTCACTTCAGGCTGCCTTCAGATTCGCCGCCGATACTGCCTGCACTGTAACCTGCGGGGGCCTGTCATGACCGAGCCGACCTGGAACAGCCTGTTCCCCTTGCCTATTGGCAACCATGCGCCCCACCAGGCGCGGCTCACGCTGCACGACCCGGAAACATCCGGTCGCGCTGCCATAGAGCAGTTCATCCACGCACGCTTCGCCTGTGTCCACCATGCCGATGTCCATCACTACCTGCCGCAGCTGCTGGGCCTGCAGGACCGCCATGGCCGGCTGATGGCCGCCGCCGGCCTGCGCCTGGCCGCCGCTGCGCCGCTGTTTCTGGAGCGCTACCTCGATATGCCGCTGGAACGCGCCGTGGCGGGTGTGGCGGGGAGCCCGGTGCCCCGCGAGCAACTGGTGGAGGTGGGCAACCTGGCCGCACTCAGTGCCGGCAGCGCGCGGATCATGATCATCGCCGTGACCTGGTTGCTGGCTGCCCGCGGTCTGAGCTGGGTGGCCTTCACCGGTGCGGCGACGTTGCTCAACAGCTTTCGCCGACTGGGCCTGGAACCTACGGTAGTTGCTCAAGCCGACCCCCGGCGTATCGACGATGACTCCGGCGCTTGGGGCAGTTATTACGCACATCACCCGCAGGTGTTCGTCGGCAGCATCGACCAGGGCCATGCGGCATTGGCCCATGCCGGCGTGTTCGAGCGGCTGGGCCTGCCGACAATCCGCCAGGAGGCCGGTCATGCCGCATGACATCCAGAGCTTTTTCGAAACGCTGCAGGTCCATGGCCGACACCGCGGTGCCCAGCCAGCGGTACAGGGCGCTGGCGAAAGTTTCACTTATGAGCAACTGCTGTGCGAGGTTCGGCAGCGGGCGGGCTGGCTGCGCGAACAACCGCCCGGTACCTTCGCCCTGGCCCTGGAAAACGGCCCGCAAGCCCTGCTGTGGGATCTGGCGGCACTGATGGCCGAGCGTCCGTGCCTGCTGCTTCCGGGCTTCTTCAGTGCGGCCCAGCGACGCCACTGCCTGGTGCAAGGTGGCGTGACACGGGTGCTGGCCGATGCCGGCCTGGCGGCGGAACTGAGCGACTGCGGATTCACCCGGGACGCGCGATTCTGGAGCCGGGACAGCGTCGCGTCGCCGCCCCTGCCGGACGGCACCGCCAAGATTACCTACACCTCCGGCAGCACCGGGGCGCCCAAGGGCGTGTGCCTGGGCGCGACGGCCCTGGTCAGGGTGGCCCACGAACTGGAGGTCGCCAGCCGCGCGGCGGCGCCGGGCAAATACCTGGCGGTGCTGCCGCTGGCGGTACTGCTGGAGAACCTGGGGGTGTACGCGGCGCTTCTGGCAGGCGCCAGCGTAGTGCTCTACCCACAGGCACAGCTGGGCATTGGCGGCGCCAGCCAGGTGGATTTCAGCCGTCTGCTCGGGGCCATCGCCCTGAGCGGTGCCGAGAGCCTGATCCTGGTTCCGCAGCTGCTGCTGGGGTTGGTCACGGCTATCGAACGGGGGGCGATGCGGGTCGGTCCGCTGCGTTTTGTTGCCGTGGGGGGCGCCCGGGTGGCCGACAGCCTGTTGTCGCGCGCCGCGGCGGTGGGGTTGCCGGTGTACGAGGGGTACGGGTTGTCCGAGTGCGCATCGGTGGTGTGCCTGAACCGGCCTGGGGCGCTGCGCCCGGGCAGCGTCGGACGACCGCTGCCCCATGTGCAGGTGCGCATCGCCGAGGATGGCGAGGTGCTGGTGGCGGGTACGGCGCTGCTCGGCTATCTGGGCGAGCCTGCGTTCACCGGCCAGTGGTGGCCGACCGGCGACCTCGGCCAGCTGGACCGTGACGGCTACCTGCACCTGGCCGGGCGCAAGAAGAACCAGTTCATCACCAGCTTCGGCCGCAACGTCAACCCGGAATGGGTCGAGGCCGAACTGACCCAGGGTGGGGTGATTGGCCAGGCCTTCGTGCACGGCGAGGGCCTGCCGGGCAACCTGGCCCTGCTCTGGCCCCTGGACCCGCAGGCCAGTGATGGGCAGATCGCGACGGCGCTCCGCCAGTGCAATGACGGCCTGCCGGATTACGCCCGGGTGCATGCCTGGCGACGCCTGCCCGAACCTTTCAGCGCCGAGGCGGGCACCCTGACCGCCAATGGCCGTCCGCGCCGCGACGTGATCCTGCGGCATTACCAATCACTGTTGTCCGACCTTCAGCATCCGTGAGGTACGCCATGTCCTTTTTCGAAATCCTGCAAGCGCAGACTGCGAGGGAGCGTGAAGCCTTGTTCAGCGTCCCGGTGATCCGCGATGCCTTGGGCGGGGTGGTCAGCCTTGAGGGCTACGTGGCTTTCCTGACCCAGGCCTACCACCATGTTCGCCATACCGTGCCGCTGATGATGGCCTGCGGCGCGCGGATGCCGTCGCGCCTGGAATGGCTGCGCGGCGCGGTGTGCGAGTACATCGAGGAGGAGTACGGCCATGAGCGCTGGATCCTCGACGACATCGCCGCTTGCGGCGCCGACCCGGCCACTGCCCGTGACGGCCGGCCGGCACTGCCGATCGAACTGATGGTGGCCTACCTTTACGACCTGATTGCCCGGGGCAATCCGGTAGGGCTGTTCGGCATGGTCAATGTGCTCGAAGGGACCAGCATCGCCCTGGCCACCCAGGCCGCCGGCAGGATCCAGGGTAGCCTGGGACTGCCGGACAAGGCGTTCAGCTACCTCAGCTCCCATGGCGCCCTCGACCAGGACCACATGCTGACGTATCGCGGCCTCATGGACCGCCTGGAGGACAGCGACGACCAGCAGGCGGTGATCCACGCCGCCAAGGTGGTGTACCGACTGTACACCGAAATGTTCCAGGGCTTGCCGCGGGCCGGCCAGACCGAGGTGCGCCATGCGCTTGCCTGAATGCGTGGTGGTGCTGACCGGTGCCAGTGGCGGCATCGGCCTGGAACTGGCCGAACAGCTGTGCGCCGCCGGTGCGCGGGTACTGGCGGTGAGCCGGCACATGGGCAGGCTGGCGCAGTTGATGAACCGCTACCCGCAACAGTTGCGCTGGCAGGCGGCCGACCTGCGCGGCGCCGAGGGTCGCCAGGCGGTACTGAGCGCCGCCCGGGCCATGGACGGGGTCAATGTGCTGATCAATGCCGCCGGGATCAACCGCTTCGCCTTGCTCGACCAGCTCGACGAGGCCGCCCTCGACGAACTGCTGGACATCAACCTCAAGGCCGCGGTGCAGCTCACCCGTGGCTGCCTGCCATTGCTGCGCCTGCAGCCTCGGGCGCTGGTGGTCAACGTCGGCTCCACCTACGGCTCGATCGGCTACCCCGGCTATGCCGCCTACTGTGCCAGCAAGTTCGCCCTGCGCGGCTTCTCCGAGGCCTTGCGCCGCGAATTGGCCGACACCTCGGTGAACGTGCTGTACGCCGCGCCACGGGCAACGCGCACGGCGATGAACAGCAGTGCCGCGACGGCGCTCAACCAGGCGTTGAAGGTCGGCGTGGATCAGCCGGGGGATGTGGCCCGGGCCGTGCTTGCCGCGGTCCAGGCCGACCGCAGCGAGTTGTACCTGGGCTGGCCGGAAAAACTCTTCGTGCGTTTGAACGGCATGTTGCCCGGGCTGGTCGATCGTGCCCTGCGCAAACAACTGCCGCTGATTCGTCGCTACAGCGCCCACTCGGGCAAGGAGTCAGGCAAATGAAACGTCTGTTACTGGCCGGTGTGCTGGCCTTCTCGCCGGTTGTCTGGGCTCTGGACCAGGCCGGCAGCCAACGTCTGAACGAGGTGCAGCAGCGCTGGGCGCAGATCCAGTACAAACTGCCCGAGGCGCAGCGCAGCAAAGCCTTCGAGGCCCTGGCGGCGGACGCGGCGGCTTTGGTTCGTCAGTACCCGGGCTCGGCGCAGCCGCTGATCTGGGAAGGTATCGTCGACAGCAGCTGGGCCGGTGCCACGGGTGGGCTCGGCGCACTGGGCAAGGTCAAGGCCGCCCGCGCCAGCCTGGAGAAGGCCTTGGCGATGGACCCCAAGGCCCTGCAAGGCTCGGCCTACACCAGCCTCGGCGCATTGTACGACCGGGTGCCGGGCTGGCCTTTGGGGTTCGGCGACAAGGACAAGGCCGAAGCCATGCTGCGCCAGGCATTGGCGATCAACCCCGACGGTATCGACAGCAACTACTTCTGGGCCGACCACCTGTACCGGCAGAACCGCTACGCCGAGGCCCGCGCCGCCCTGGACAAGGCGCTGCGCGCCGCGCCACGTCCGGGGCGCGAACTGGCCGACGAGGGTCGGCGCGGGGAAATCGATGCTTTACTCAAGGCCATCAGGGACAAACAGGACTGAGCATGCGCCTGCTGCTGGTTGAAGACGACCCCGCCCTTGGCGAGGGGATCTGCGATGGCTTGCGCCTGGAGGGCTATACCCTCGACTGGCTGCAGGATGGCCAGAGCGCGCTGCACGCCCTGGGCGTCGAGACCTTCGACCTGCTGGTCCTGGACCTGGGCCTGCCGCGGCTGGACGGCCTCGAGCTGCTGCGACGCCTGCGGGCGACCGAAAACACCATGCCGGTGCTGATCCTCACGGCTCGCGACGCGCTCGAGGACCGTATCGCCGGACTCGATGCCGGCGCCGACGACTACCTGGTCAAACCCTTCGATCTCAACGAACTCAAGGCCCGTCTGCGCGCCTTGCTGCGGCGCAGCGCCGGCCGCGCCAGGGTGCTGATCGAACATGCCGGCGTCAGCCTCGACCCGGCCACCCAGCAGGTGCGCTACAAGGGCCAGCCGGTGGTGCTCACGCCCAAGGAATACCTGCTGTTGCATGAACTGCTCGCCCAGCCGGGCAAGGTCTTCACCCGCGAGCGCCTGACCCGGTTGCTCTACGGCTGGGACGAAGAGCCCGAGAGCAATACCCTGGAGGTCAACATCTACCAGTTGCGCAAGAAGCTGTTCAATGGCCTGATCCGCACCGTGCGTGGCATCGGCTACCTGGTGGAGGGGCGTGCATGAGTTCGCTGCGTCAGCGAACCCTTTGGCGGGTCATGCTGTTGCTGCTGGTCGGCAGTGGCCTGCTGGCGCTGTACAACTACCACGACAGCCGTCATGAGATCACCGAAGTCTACGACGCCCACCTGGCGCAGAACGCACGCCTGCTGCAAGGGGTCATGAGCCTGCCGGTGCAGGAGCAGAACCGTCAGGCGCTGTACCAGGCATTCGATGAGGCCTTGAGCAAGGCGGGGCGCCATCGGGTCGGCCACCCGTATGAGAGCAAGCTGGCCTTCCAGGTCTGGGACGACCGCGCCAACCTGCTGGTGCACACGCCCAGTGCGCCTGCATTCACCACGCCACCGAGCACGCCGGGGTTTGCCGACATGCAGGTGCAGGGTCAGCGTTGGCGCGGCTTCGTGCTGCCGGTGCCGGAGAAGCGCTGGCTGATCTGGGTAGGGGAGCGCAATGACGTGCGCTACGACCTCATCGACCGTATCGTGCGCCATACCCTGATGCCGTTCCTGCTCGGCAGCCTGGCCCTGGCCCTGCTGGTCTGGGCCGCGATCGGCTGGGGCCTGCAGCCGCTGCAGAACATGGCCCGGGTGATCCGCGGGCGACATGCCGAGTCCCTTGAGCCCCTGCAGTTGGTGCCGCTGCCCAAGGAGCTGGAGCCCATGCAGGCGGCGATCAACCGGTTATTGGCGCAGATCGACGAACTGCTGCGCCGCGAGCACCGGTTCATTGCCGACGCCGCCCACGAAATGCGCACGCCACTGGCGATCCTGCGCCTGCATGCGCAGAACGCCCAGGCCGCCACCAGCGCGGCCGAGCGCGACAAGGCCCTGGGATTCCTGATCGGCGGCGTCGATCGCCTGACCCGGGTGGTCAACCAGCTGCTGACCCTGGCGCGGCTCGAGCCGCGTCTGGCGCAGCGCGACTGGGCCGAGCTCGACCTGGCCGCGCTGGTCGTCGAGACCTTGGCGCAGCTGACACCCTGGATGCTCGAGCGCGGCCAGGAGCCATCCCTGGACATTGCCGAGGGTGCTGATTACCGCTTGTACAGCGATGCCGGCGCATTGGGCATTGCCTTGCAGAACCTGGTGACCAATGCGGTGGACCATTCGCCGCCGGGTGGACGGGTACGTGTCACGCTGCGCTGCGAGGACCATGCGTTGGTCCTGGTGATCGAGGACGAAGGGCCGGGTATCGAGGCGGCGGATCTTGAGCGCGTGTTCGAACGCTTCTACAGCAAGGATGCGCCCAATGGCGCCGGCCTGGGACTGTCGATCGTGCGCACCATCGTCCAGCGCCTGGACGCTAGCGTGCAGTTGCGCAATGGCTCGCCACGGGGCCTTTGCGCCACGCTGCGTTTTCCGGTGAAGCAGGGCTGATCAATGCCGCTGGGCGATCTGGATCAGGTTGCCGCAGGTGTCGTCGAACACGGCCACGGTGACAGCGTCCATGGCCGTGGGCGGCTGGGTGAACTTCACGCCGGCCTTGCACAGCCGCTCATACTCGGCCTGGATATCGCGCACGCCGAACGAGGTGGCGGGAATGCCGGCCTGCTTGAGCGCGGCCTTGTAGGTCTTCGCCGCAGGGTGGGCGTCAGGTTCGAGCAGCAGCTCGACGCCGTTGGGGTCGTTGGGGGAGGTGAGGGTGAGCCAGCGGTGCTTGCCCATGGGGATGTCGTGCTTGGGTTCGAAACCCAGGACATGGTGGTAGAAGGCATGGGCCCTGGCCTGATCGTCGACGAGGATGCTGGTGACCACGATCTTCATCAGACTTGCTCCGTTTATTCCTCTTTCAAGCAAAGCATACTTCAGGTGATCTGCTGTGCAGGATGCCGGTCAAGCAGTGCGTTTCGCCGGGGCATCTCGCTCGAAGTCGATGACATAGTCCAGATACTCCCCTTTTTCGAGTGCCGCCAAGAACTCTCTGGCCGGGAATCTTTCGCCGTGAAGGTTGATAGTCACTTCCTCCACACCGTGGCTCGACTCGATAGCAAGGATGTCATTGCGCAATCCTTCAAGGGACCCGGTGCGATTGGGGTCAGAGAGCCAATAATTGACCATATGGGTGAAAATGAACTCTCGGCGCGTAACTCGCTGAGACTTCTTGAACTGTTTCTCATGTATCCAGGTGACCAGCGTGCAGTCCTGTTGCGGTTTGCCGTGATAGCTGGGCGCAACTGCTGTAGTTAGCAGCAGAGCGCCGTTTGGCGTTGGGATGTGCCTCTTCATGCCACCTGCGGCAAAACTGTAAGCGGGACGAACAGCGAGTTCGCTTCCCGAACTCTCGAGCCAGACGAGTGCGGGAAGGATTTCCTTGATTGCCGCTTCAATGGTTTCCACACCCAGGCGCTCGACGATGCGTTCCAAGCAGTGAAAGCTGATAGTGGCGACACTGTGGTTGCTTAACAACTCCCGAGTGTTGGTGCCATGCGTCTTGAAAATCATGACCAGCAGGACGTTGGCTGGCGTCGGCGAGTCGTTTTTGACCACGAAGGCATGGGTCCTACGGGTGTTGACTTGGTGCAGATGCCGATTGAGCTTGTACTCGTTTTCCGCTGAGCGTTGCTGTTGCGCCTTGGAGCTTGGCGTATCGTCAGGCGCATTCGAGATGCCTTCAATGGGCATTGTTCGGCTGAAGTTAAAGGCGACCTCTTGAACGAAGAAATCACTTTTTCGGGCCTTAAGCGCTTTACGGACCGCATCCTCTCGTTTATCGACAGTGGTGATTCGTTTCCTGCTGCCGAGCAGTTGTGCAGCGAACTCCTGAAATGCAGTGTATGTGCCTCGCCAGTCACGCAAGCCCTGTGCGACGATGGTTTTAGCTTTGACTTCCTTTTCGTTGGTCACGGTGTGGACTTGCCTCATGTATCAGGGAGGCATGCATGATACCTCTGCCGAAGCTGGTTGGCACTGAACCAAGAGTCAGGGCCTGGAATGCCGTTATTACCTGGCAGGTCCGCATTGGACTGTCGGTTGCCGGGCGATGCACATCTGCCTGGGTCGCACGTAAGTCGAGGCGTAATCGCACAGAAAAGCTACGGGCAGACAAACGGTACAAATGCCTAATCCAAAAGTGATATCAGATCGCTTGCATGGCGCTTGGGCCGATCTATGCTCAGGGCATCCCGTGGATACAGGAGCCCCGGCCCATGTTCGAATACCATCGCAAGTCCGATCTGGTCGAAATTCAGCGCGCCCGGCAGGCCCTGGCGGGCATGGAGGCGAAGCTGGCCGCGATCAGCCGTTCCATGGCGATGATCGAGTTCGCGCCGGATGGCACGATCCTCGAGGCGAACGAGCACTTCTGCAAGACCATGGGCTACAACGCCGACGAGATCCGTGGCAAGCACCACCGGATCTTCTGCGACCCGACCTACGCCAAGAGCGCCGAGTACCAGCAGCTCTGGCGCGAGCTGGGCGAGGGCAAGGCCATCAGCGGCACCTTCGAACGCCTGGACAAGGCCGGTCGCGAGGTGTGGCTGGAGGCCAGCTACATGCCGGTGATCGACGAGCGCCAGCAGGTCACCAGCGTGATCAAGGTGGCCTCCGACATCACCCGCCACGTGATCGAGGAGCATGAGAGCGAAAGCCTGCTCAAGGCCATTGGCCGCTCCATGGCGGTGATCGAGTTTACCCCGGCCGGGCGGGTGATCAAGGCCAACCAGAACTTCCTCGACACCATGGGCTATCGCCTGGAGGAGGTGGTCGGGCGCCACCATGGGCTGTTCTGCCTGCCCCATGAGCGCGAGTCGGCCGAGTACCGCGACTTCTGGGCCTCGCTCAATCGCGGCGAGTACCATTCGCACCGCTTCGAACGCGTCAACAAGCAAGGCCAGACCGTATACCTGGAGGCGTCCTACAACCCGATCTTCGACAACAAGGGCCGGTTGTACAAGGTGGTGAAGTTCGCCAGCGACATCACCCGTCAGATCAGCACCCAGCAGACCGCCGCCGACGCCGCCCACGCCAGTTCGATGCAGACCGACGCCTGCGCGCGCAAGGGCACCCAGGTGGTGCAGCAGGCGGTGGAGGTGATCGAGCAGATTTCATCCGAGCTGAACGATGCCGCCCGCACCATCGACGCGGTAAGCAAGCAGTCCGAGGTGATCGGCCAGATCGTCCTGACCATTCGCGGCATCGCCGACCAGACCAACCTGCTGGCACTCAACGCCGCCATCGAGGCGGCCCGGGCCGGCGAGCATGGCCGGGGCTTCGCCGTGGTCGCCGACGAGGTGCGTAACCTGGCGGCGCGTACCAGCAAGGCGACCCTGGAGATCGTCGAGGTGGTGCGACAGAATCATGACCTGTCACTGACCGCAGTGGCCAGCATGCAATCGAGCCTGACCCGTACGGGGCTTGGCGTGGAGCTGGCCAACGAGGCTGGCACGGTGATCATGGAGATACAGCAGGGTTCGCGGCACGTGGTGGACGCCATCAGCCAGATCAGTTCGACCCTTCAATTGCACTGAGGCTCTGGCGCAGTTCCAGCTCCAGGCTGCGCAGGCTGGCCTGGAGCCGGGCGAGCAGCCGGTCCACCGGTTCGCCTTGGGCGATGGCCTGCTCCAGGGCCTCGCAGTCCTGTTTCACGCCCCTGACCTTGAGCATCTTGGCGCCCCCCTTGACCCGGTGGACCACGGGCACCAGGGCCTCGGGTAACGGATTGGCGCCGAGCGCCTGCAGTGCTTGCAGGTCTTCGGCGCTGCTTCGTGCCAGTTGCTCCAGCAGGCGCCTGATCAGCTGGTTGTCGTCCTGGGTGAGGTGACGCAGCTCGGCCAGGTCGAAGCCGCTGGAGCGCGGCGCTTCCCCAGCCGGGTCAGGCTGGGGCGCGGCAGCCAGTGGCAGGCAGGCCTTGAGCGCCTGCAGGCCGATCGGCTTGAACAGGCATTCATCCATGCCGTTGTCCAGGCAGCGTTGACGCTCTTCGGCCTGGGCGTTGGCGGTGACGCCGATGATGCGACAGGCCGATGAGCCAGTCTCGCGCTCCTGCGCCCGAATGGCGCGGGCCAGCTCATGGCCATCCATGACCGGCATGCTGCAGTCGGTGATCACCACGTCGAAATGATCCGCCTGCCAGAGTGCCAGCGCCGCCTTGCCCTGGTCGGCGAGGCTCACCTGGTGGCCCAGCAAGCGCAGCTGTTTGTCCAGCAGCAGCAGGTTGGCCGGGTAGTCGTCCACCACCAGGACCTTTAGCGGCCCGCTGAGGGCTGCGACCAGCGCGTTGTCGGGCATCGCGTCGGCGCTGGGCTCGGCGCCGGGCAGGGTGAGGCGGACATCGACCTGGGTGCCCAGGCCCTCGATACTGTGCAGGGTCAGCTCGCCCCCCATGAGTTCGCACAGCTCGCGGCTGATCACCAGCCCCAGGCCGGCACCCTGGCGCGCCTGTCGACCATCGACCTGGGAGAAGGTGGTGAACAGCCGCGCCTGGTCGCTGGCACCGATGCCTACGCCGCTGTCCTTGATCTGCAAGCTGGCCTGCTGCAGGCCGCCATCGAGCGAGGTCATCAGCAACGACACGTCGACCTGACCGTGGTCGGTGAACTTGATGGCATTGCTCAGCAGGTTCGACAGCACCTGCTTGAGGCGCAGCGGGTCGGCGAGCACCCAGGCCGGGGCGGCAGGCAGCACCGCACGCAGTGCCAGCCCCTTGAGGCGGGCGCTGCCCTCGAAGATCCGCAGGGTGGAGCGAATCAGCTCGACCAGGTCGATGGCCACCGGTTGCAGGGTCATGTGGCCGGACTCGATGCGTGAGATGTCCAGCACATCGCCGATCAGCTCGAGCAGGCCGATCGCCGAGTCGTGGGCCGCCTCCAGGGCCTGGCGATCGCTATGACCGTGCCGGCTGTCCTCCAGGGCCATTTCCAGCAGGCCGATGACGGCGTTCATGGGCGTACGGATCTCATGGCTCATGACCGCCAGGAAGGTGCTCTTCGCCCGGCTGGCCTGTTCGGCATCGTCCTTGGCCTGGCGCAATTGTTCGAGCAGGCCGCGGCTGAGCGCCAGCTGCTCCTGCAGCGCGCGCTGGGCCTCGCTGCGCTGGTGGATCAACTTGCGCAGGTAGGTGTTCCAGAACACCACGCCAGTCAGCAGCAGGGCGGCCAGTACCAGGACCTGCAGGGCCAGGGTGCGGTAGTTGCGCCAGGGACTGTCGCTGACCACGGTGTTGGTGCGCCAGCGATTGACCAGTTGCTCCAACTCGTCGGGTGGAATGCTCAGCAACGCTTTGTCGAGGATCGCCTGCAACTGGTGTTCCGTCGGGCTTACCGCGAAGGTCGCCAGCGCCGGTTCGTCGCCCAGCAACCCGGCAATCCTGAGCCGGCCGTTGAACACCTGGTTGATGAAGTAGGTGGCATTGATCTGCGAGCTGAGGGCGACATCGGCGTCACCGTTGGCCACGGCCTCCATCAGTTGCAGGGGGTTTTCCCGTTCGACGGTGCGCAGGCCTGGGTACTGGCGTTCGAGCCCTTCGAGCGAAGGCGAGCCGCGCAGCAACGCCACCCGTTGGCCTTGCAGAGGTTGCACGGCGTCCAGCGCTGGCGCGTCCTGGCGGGTGACCAGGACCCGTGGGCTGATCATGTAGGGGCGGCTGTAGCGCATGCGCTGGGCGCGAAGCACACCGTAACCGATGGCAGCGATCATGTCGGCCTTGCCCTGGGCAACCTGCTCGACCATGTCCTCGAACGATTCCGACTCGACGACCTGGAAGCGCAGGCCGGTGCGCAGGCCAATACGCTCCAGCAAGTCCAGGGCGATGCCCCGTGGTTGCTGTTGGGCATCGGTAAAGCTCAGCGGCGCGAGAGAGGTGTTGATCATCACCTTGATCTGCCTGTGTCGGGCGATCCAGTCGCGCTCCTCGGCCGTCAGGGCGTCCAGGCGACGGTCGAGCAGGACACTGGTGCTGCCTCCGGTCCAGCGTCGCAGGATGTTCAGTCGCTCACTGTCGGCGATGCGTCCCAGGGCGAGGTCGACCAGTTGCAGCAGGCGTTGGTTGTCGCGCGCCAGGGCAAAGGCGAAAGTGCTGGTTGGCGCCTTGACGAAGTGATCGACCTTGACCCGTTCCTGGAAACCCTTGGCAATCGCGTAGTCGGCGCTGATCGCATCGCCCAGGTAGACATCGGCCTGCCCCAGTGCCACCGCGGCGACACCGGCGAGGGTGGAGCGGTAGAGGTTCAACTGCGCGCGTGGGTAGAGCTGCTGCACCGTGTGGATGGGCAGGTAATGGTCGACCATGGCCAGGCGCAGGCCTTCCAGGTCGTCACCCTCGGGCAGGCTCTGGTTCTGTCGCGACACGATCACCGGCAGGTCGTCGGCATAGGGCGTGCTCAGTACCAGGTCGGCATCACTGGCTTCGAAGGCATTGGAGCTGCCCAGCAGGTCGATTTCGCCCGCACGCAGCGCGTCGAGGGCCTGGGCGCGGCTGGTATAACGGCGCACCTCGATCGGCACACCCAGTTGTTCGGCGATCAGACCGGCGTAGTCGGCGCTCAGGCCCTCGTAGTCGGCCTGGCTGATGTTGATGTCGAAGGGCGGGTAGTCCGGGTGCGAGCTGCCCAGTACCAGGCGCCTGCGTTCATTGAGCCACTGGCGGTCGGAAGCAGCCACCGCCAGCGGCGGCGCCACGCTCAGGGCGCGGGCCAGCAGGTGGCGGGGCTCGCTGTGCACTTGCGCCTGGGTGGGCAGCGACAGCAGCGCGACCAGCAGCAGGCAAAGCGATGTCCCCTGGTGCATGGCTCAGGCCACGTTGTTGCGTTTGGCCAGGTCGACCATTTCCACCAGCGACTCGACCTTGAGTTTCTCCATGATCCGGCCGCGGTAGGTGCTGATGGTCTTGGCGCTGAGGTTCATCTGCTCGCCGATCAGTTTGTTGCTCTGGCCGGCGCTGAGCCGGCGCAGCACTTCCACTTCCCGGTTGGACAGTAGCCTCAGGCGCTCGGTCTCGCTTTCCAGGGTGTTGCTGTTGACCGCCATCTGCGGGAAGGTCGAGTAACCCTTGACCAGGGCCTTGAGGGCGAAGACCAGGGCGTCGAGGTCTTCGTCCTTGTTGACGAAGGCCGAGATGCCGGCGTCCATGCAGCGGCGCACGTAAAGGTCGGCGGGTTGGCCGGTCAGGGCCATGATCCGCGGCGGCGGGTCGATCAGCTTGAGGCGCTTGATCACCTCCATGCCGTCGAGGTCCGGCAGGCCGATATCGAGGATGACCACATCCGCCTTGGTCTGCTCGGCCAAACGGGCGGCTTCCTTGCCTTTACCGGTTTCCCCCACGACGGTGAAGCGTTCACGTTCGAGCAGCATGCGTACGGCAAGTCGAACAATGTGATGGTCATCGACCAACAGCACGGATGTCATTCAGGTAACTCCTGTCAAAGTGCAGCGCGCTTCCAGCCTACGATTACAGGCGCTGGGCAGCGGACTTGCTGGGCAGCGCGCACCTTACGGATATTCAGGAGCCTTGGTAATAGGCGAGTATAGGTGTGTTGAAATACCTGCACCAACCTGTAGAAAAGTCCTACAAGGAAGGTTCAGGCGCAGGGTGCGTGCGGCTTGTGCACACGTTGTGTCGAGGCGGGATTGTTGTCCAGTACCTTGCCGACACGGGTGGGGCGGATCACCAGCTGGCCGCCGCAGTTCGGGCAGCGGTTGTGGAAGTGCTGGTCGTTGCAGGCACGGCAGAAGGTGCATTCGAACGAGCAGATCAGTGCATCCGGGCTATTGGCGGGCAGGTCGGTGTCGCAGCATTCGCAGTTGGGGCGCAGTTCGAGCATGGGCTTGGTTTCCGTCCAGTTGGAAAATCCAGTGTGCTACGCCGCGCCCCCGGTCGGCAATCGTTTCACGAGCCTGGGCGATAGAGGTGGGCATGACCGGCGCGGTACAGGGCCGAGTCGGCGAACGGCGCGTCGCCCAGCACATGGCCGACCAGGATCAGCGCGGTGCGTCGGAAGCCTTTGGCGGCCACGCGTTCGCCGATGTCCGCCAGGGTGCCCTTGACCCAGTCCTGGTCCGGCCAGGTGGCACGATGGACCACCGCGATCGGGCAGTCGACACCATAGTGTGGCAGCAGCTCCTCGACGATGCGGGCCAGGTGGCGCACGCCCAAGTGGATGGCCAGGGTACTGCCGTGGCGGGCCAGGTCGGCCAATTGTTCACCGGCCGGCATCGGCGAACTGTCGCCAAAGCGGGTGAGAATCACGGTCTGTGCCACATCGGGCAAGGTCAGCTCGCAACCGAGCAGCGCGGCACTGGCGGCGGTGGCGGTGACGCCGGGGACGATCTGGTAGCCGATGCCCAGTTCGCGCAAGTGGCGGATCTGTTCGCCGATGGCGCCGTACAGGCTGGGGTCGCCGCTGTGCACGCGGGCCACATCCTCGCCATTGGCGTGGGCCTGGCGCATCACCTCGACGATCTGTTCCAGGTGGAGTTCGGCACTGTTGATCACGGTGTGCGCCTGGTGACCTTCCAGTACAGCGGCGGGGACCAGGGAGCCTGCGTAGATGATCACCGGGCACTGGCGGATCAGGCGCTGGCCCTTGACCGTGATCAGCTCCGGATCGCCGGGTCCGGCACCGATGAAATAAACCGTCATGGGGGTTCCTTGCAGAAATATGGCGCGGATTATCCGCCGATCGCCAAGGCGAGGGTAGCGCCGCCGAGTACCTGCCTGGGCACGTGCAGGCGGCCGTTTTCACCAGCCAGGGCCAGGGCGGTGCTTTCGGCGACGCCCCAGCAGCCGGTCTGGGCGTACACCGTGGCCGAACGATGGCTGAGCAGCGGCTCGAAGACCGTCAGGTGCGTGGCGTCGAAGCAGATGTAAGGCAGCCCGAGGCGCTCGGCCAATGCCAGCAGGCCGGGTTCGCGAGCCTTGGGCTCGATGCTGGCAATGGCGCGCAGGGCCGAGAGGGGCAGGGCGTGGCGGGTGAGCGTCTGGCGCAGCAGCACCGCCAGTGTCTCGACCGGGCAACCACGGCGGCAACCAAAGCCGGCGAACATCGCCGGCTGCACGGGCAGATCGCGCATCAGGCCTGGCTGGAACGACGGTAAAGCCACGCGCTGAGCAGGCCCAAGGCCAGCCAGAACGCGGCGTTGGTCAGCCAGGAAGCGATCTTGAACTGGGTCTCGAGGGCTTCCGGCGCCAGGCTTTCATGCACTGCGGGTTGCGGCGCGCCGATCAGGTGCGGGATCACCAGCAGGGCCACACCAAGCACCTTGAACAACCAGTGCCGGGCGAACACCAGCAGCGCCAGGCCGGCGGCGGTGGCTGCGGCGGTGCCGATCCACCAGGTCTGGCGCTGGCCAAGGTCGGCTGCGGCGGTGCCGGGCAGTTCCGGTGGCAGGCCCAGGGTCGGTGCCAGGCAGAACACGGCGAAGCCGGCCAGGCCCCACAGTGCGCCGGTGGCCACGCGGTTCGGTTCGCGCAGGCTGTAGAGGGCGACCAGGATCAGGGCAAAACCGACGGCGACCACCAGGTTGCCGCCAGTAGTGGACAGCACGCGCTGCCAGCCGTCCTCCGGCGCCCAGGCCTCGGCACTGTGTTCATGCTCATGGGGCGCTGCGGCGTCGCCGTGCTCATGCTGTTCGGCGACCGGGGCAGTGGATTCGTAGGTTTCCGCCTGGAGAATCAGTGGGGCGACCCAGAAGCTTTGCAGCAGGGTCAGCAACAGGGCCGCGAGCAGGCCGCTGAAACCCGCGGTACGGGCGATGCGCGTAATCATGCGGATTTACTCAGTGGCAAGGGAAGGCGGCGCTGTGGCGGGTGTCGTGGGCGGCATTGTGCACCGCCTCGATGTGCGAGAAACCGGCGAAGTACACCAGGCACAGCCCCAGCAGGCTGGCGCCGACCGCGACGATCAGTCGCTGGCTGAGGCTGACGGGGGTGGCGATACTGTGTTTGGCGCTGGTGATGGGCATGACGCGTTCCTCTGCTGCTTTTGTTGTGGCAACGGGCATGCGCGACGACCCCGGGCACGGCTGGCCCGAGTGATACGACGACGCCCGCCCACCGCGGGGTGTACTGTGAGCACGTCAGGCCGGTCTCCGGGCTCGCGAGGTGGAGCAAGGCTCCTTCCATGGCGTCACCTTCCCATGCCTTGAGGCTGGCACAGTGGTCCGGACGCTTCTCTCGCTTACCGTTGCGGGGGCAGCACCGGCCTTGTCGGCTCCTGGAATGGAGACGCGACGCACCGGTTTCCCGTTTCACCCCCGTGGGGGCACCTGAACGCAATGCGCTAGCAAATCACGGGGCCGGGCCCGCGTCAATCGCCGCGGCGGTTGACCGCCAGGCAGGCACTGCGTAGCCTTGCCGCTGCGAGGTTCTCGGGCGTTGGCCCGAGCTAAGACGGGAACGCGGTACAAGCCGCGGCTGCCCCCGCAACTGTAAGCACTGAAGGGTTCGGCACAGCCACTGCGCAGGCGCGCGGGAAGGCGCCGGCCCACCGGCCAGCGAGCCGCAGCGGTGCAAGCCAGGAGACCTGCCTCGTGACGTTTTCGACTTTCAACCGGGCGGGGTGATCCGGTGGCGAACGCGCCAGGCCGGCATGGCCGTGGCTGTCGTCCTGCATGCCCGCGCCATTGCTGCCAAGGGCATCGCGACATGAAAACACTGGCCAAGCTTCCCGTCACCATCGTCACCGGCTTCCTCGGCTCAGGCAAGACCACCTTGCTGCGCCATATGCTCGACAACGCCCAGGGCCGCCGCATCGCGGTGATCGTCAACGAATTCGGCGAGCTGGGCATCGACGGCGAGATCCTCAAGCAGTGCAGCATCGGTTGCACAGAGGAAGAGGCCAATGGCCGCGTCTACGAACTGGCCAACGGTTGCCTGTGCTGCACCGTGCAGGAAGAATTCTTCCCGGTGATGCGCGAGTTGGTGGCCCGGCGCGGCGACCTCGACCACATCCTTATCGAAACCAGCGGCCTGGCCTTGCCCAAACCGCTGGTACAGGCCTTCCAGTGGCCGGAAATCCGCAACGCTTGCACCGTCGACGCGGTGATCACCGTGGTCGACAGCCCGGCCGTGGCCGCCGGCACCTTCGCTGCCTACCCGGACCAGGTCGACGCCCAGCGCAAGCTCGACCCGAACCTCGACCATGAGTCGCCGCTCCATGAATTGTTCGCCGACCAGCTGGCCAGCGCCGATCTGGTGGTGCTGAACAAAGCCGACCTGATCGACGCCGAGGGCCTGGCCAAGGTCCGTGCCGAGGTGGCCGAGGAACTGCCGCCGGCGGTCAAGGTGATCGAGGCCAGCAGCGGCCGCCTGCCGCTGGAAGTGTTGCTGGGCGTGGGCGCCGAATCCGAGGCGCATATCGACGGTCGCCGTACCCATCACGACTCGCATCACGACGGCGATGACCATGACGACCATGACCACGACGCCTTCGACTCGATCTCCATCGACCTGCCCGAGGCCGACGAGAGCCTGCTGCTCGATGCCCTGACCCAGCTGGTCACCGAGTTCGGCATCCTGCGCGCCAAGGGCTTCGCCGCCATCCCCGGCAAGCCGATGCGCCTGCTGATCCAGGGTGTGGGCACCCGCTTCGACAAGCATTTCGACCGTGCCTGGCGCAGCGACGAGCCCCGGAT
Organism: Pseudomonas sp. DVZ6; assembly: GCF_024259445.1. NCBI lineage: Bacteria > Pseudomonadati > Pseudomonadota > Gammaproteobacteria > Pseudomonadales > Pseudomonadaceae > Pseudomonas > Pseudomonas sp. DVZ6. The sequence continues at coordinate 20,056 of NZ_JANCLM010000033.1, read as the reverse complement.
CACCCGCTTGGTGCTGATCGGCCAGGATCTCGACGCGGCGCAGCTGGAAGCGCGCCTGCGCCAGGCCCTGGGCGCCTGATCCATGCACCTGCTGCGGACCCAGCCCGGCGGCTTCGTGCCGGACGACAGCATCGCCGATCTCGGCCAGACCCCCGCCGACCTGGTGATCCTCTGCAGCGGCGATTCACACCTGGCGCTGCTCGCCGAAACCGCCGAGCAGTTGCCGGCGGATTTCCCCAGCGTGCGCCTGGCCAACCCGATGCAGGTGCAGAACCATGCCTCGGTCGACCTGTATGTCGACCAGGTGCTGCGCCACGCCAAGGTGATCCTGATATCACTGCATGGCGGCGTCGGCTACTGGCGCTATGGTGTCGAGCAACTGGTCGAACTGGCGGGGCGAGGGGTACAGCTGATCCTGGTGCCCGGCGACGACCGCCCCGACCCTGAGCTCACCGACCTGGGCACGGTTCGCGGCGAACAGGCCGAACGCCTCTGGCACTTCCTGCGCCAGGGCGGCAAGGCCAACGCGGTGAACCTGTTCAACTGCCTGGCCAGCCAGTGGCTGGGGCGCGATTACCCGTGGGACGAGCCACAGCCCTTGCCGCGCACGGCGGTCTATCATCCAGCCAAGGGCACGGCTTGTCCCGAGGACTGGTACGCCGAGTGGAACCCGGAGCATCCGGTGGCGCCGTTGCTGTTCTACCGTTCGCACCTGCAGGCGGCCAACACCGCGTTCATCGATGTGTTCTGCCAGCGCCTGCAGGCCTGCGGTCTGAACCCATTGCCCATCGCCGTGGCCAGCCTGAAGGAGCGCGCCTGCCTGGACCAGGTCGAGGCCTGGCTCGATGAGGTGCAGGCCGAAGTGGTGATCAACACCACCGGTTTCGCCCTGTCCAGCCCCGAGCAACCCAACCTGCGCCCGCTGCGCCGCGATGTACCGGTGCTGCAGGCCATCTGCGCCCAGGACAACCAGCCTGGCTGGGAGCAGAGCGAACAGGGCCTGGGCGCTCGCGACCTGGCGATGCACATCGCCCTGCCGGAACTTGACGGGCGCATCATCACCCGGCCGGTGAGTTTCAAGGACCTGGCCTGGCGCAGCGAGCGCAGCCAGTCCGATGTGGTCTGCTACCGGGCCCATCCCGAGCGCATGGACTTCGTCGCCGAACTGGCACGGCGCTGGGTGACCCTGGCGCGTCTGGACAACCAGGAAAAGCGCGTGGCCCTGGTGCTGGCCAACTACCCGACCCGCGACGGGCGCATCGGCAATGGCGTCGGCCTGGACACGCCGGGCGCGGCGCTCAATATCCTCAGGGCCCTGCAAGCGCAGGATTACCCGGTGGCCGGGCTGCCCGACAGCGGCACCGAGCTGATTCACCAACTGCTCGGCGGGGTTACCAACGACCTTGACCACCTCGACCAGCGCCCCTGCGCCCAGAGCCTGGCCCTGGCCGACTACCAGCGCGCCTTTGCCGCCTTGCCCGAGGCCAACCAACGCGCCGTGCTGGAGCGCTGGGGGCCGCCCGAGCAGGATCCGATGTTCCGCAGTGGGCGCATGATGGTCGCCGGCCTGCGCTACGGCCTGACCTTCGTCGGCATACAGCCGGCGCGGGGCTATCAGGTGGACCACAGCGCGGTGTACCACGACCCGGACCTGGTGCCACCGCATGGCTACCTGGCGTTCCACTTCTGGCTGCGCAACGGCTATGCCGCCGACGCGGTGATCCATGTGGGCAAGCACGGCAACCTGGAATGGCTGCCGGGCAAGGGCGTGGGCCTGTCCGCCGAGTGCTGGCCGGATGCCTTGCTCGGCCCGTTGCCCAACATCTACCCGTTCATCGTCAACGACCCGGGCGAGGGCGCCCAGGCCAAGCGCCGCACCCAGGCGGTGATCATCGACCACCTGATGCCGCCGCTGACCCGTGCCGAGACCTACGGCCCGCTGCGCCACCTGGAGCAATTGGCCGACGAATACTACGAGGCGCAGTTGCTCGATCCGCGCCGCGCCCGCGAGCTGCAACGGGACATCCTTGAACTGGTCAAGACCCATCATATCGACCGCGAGCTGCAGCTCGAAGGGCAGATGGAGGACGCGGCGGTGTGGCTGCCGCGGCTGGACACCTACCTGTGCGACCTGAAGGAATCGCAGATCCGCGACGGCCTGCACGTGTTCGGCCAATCGCCGCAGGGGCGTTTGCGCAGCGATACGCTGCTGGCGTTGCTGCGGGTGGCACGGGGCGATGGCAAGGGCGGTAACGCCAGCCTGATCCGTGAACTGGCCAGGGCATTGGGGCTGGGCTTCGATCCGCTGGATTGTGATCTGGGGCAGACCTGGAACGGGGCACGCCCGGACCTGCTGGCACAACTCGACGCCAGCCTCTGGCGAACCTGCGGCGATACCCGCGAGCGCCTGGAGTTGTTGGCTTTGTCACTGATCGAGCAGGCCCTGCAGGGTGCTGTCGCGCTGCCGGACGAAGCAGGGTGGGACGCGGTGCGCGCGGTACTGCGCACACTGGTCGAGCAGGTCGCCCCCGACCTGGATGCCTGCGGCGCTGCCGAGATCGATGGCCTGCTGGCGGCCCTGGCCGGGCGCTTCGTCCCCGCCGGACCCAGCGGCGCGCCCAGCCGCGGGCGGCTGGACGTGCTGCCCACCGGGCGCAACTTCTATACCGTCGATGTACGCAACCTGCCCACGGCCACGGCCTGGCGCCTGGGCTTCGCCTCGGCCAACCTGATCCTCGAACGCCATTTGCAGGACCATGGCGATCACCTGCGCCAGCTGGGCCTGTCGGTGTGGGGCACGGCGACCATGCGCACCGGCGGCGACGATATCGCCCAGGCCATGGCGTTGATGGGCGTGCGCCCGGTGTGGGCCACCGGCAGCCAACGGGTCGATGACTTCGAGATCCTGCCGCTGAGCCTGCTCGACCGGCCACGGGTGGACGTGACGCTGCGGGTGTCGGGCTTCTTCCGCGACGCCTTCGGCAACCTGATCCGCCTGTTCGATGCCGCCGTGCAGGCGGTGGCGGCGCTGGACGAGCCAGGCGAGCTGAACCCACTGGCCGCACGGGTGCGCGCCGAGCGTGAAGCGCTGCTCGGCGCTGGCATCGAGCCCGAACAGGCGGCGCGACAGGCCGGTTGGCGGGTGTTCGGCGCCAAGCCCGGCGCCTACGGAGCCGGTGTGCAGAACGCCATCGACGGGCGCCTTTGGCACAGCCGCGACGACCTGGCCGAGGTCTACCTCAACCATGGTGGCTACGCCTATGGCGCCGCCGACGAAGGCACCCCGGCCCGCGCCGCGTTCGCCCAGCGCCTGGCGCAGGTGCAGGCAGTGCTGCAAAACCAGGACAACCACGAGCACGACCTGCTCGACTCCAACGACTACTACCAGTTCCAGGGCGGCATGCTGGCGGCCGCCGAAACCCTGGCCGGCACCTCGCGGGCCAGCTACCACGGCGACCATAGCCAGGCCGACCGGCCGCGGGTGCGCACCCTCAAGGAAGAACTCAACCGGGTCATTCGCGCCCGGGCGCTCAACCCCAAGTGGATCGACGGCGCCAAGCGCCATGGCTATAAAGGTGCGTTCGAGCTGGCGGCCACGGTCGACAACCTGTTCGCCTTCGACGCCACCACCCACCTGATCGACGATCATCATTACCAAGGGCTGGCCGATGCCTATGTGCTCGACCCGGCCACCCGTGATTTCATGCGCGAGCACAACCCCGAAGCCCTGCGTGACCTCACCGAGCGCCTGCTGGAAGCCCAGCAGCGCGGGTTGTGGCAGGAGCCGGGCGACTATCGTGAAAGCCTCGAGCAGCAGTTGCTCGCCGGCGAGGAAGACAGCTGAACATGAGCGAACCCGTGCAATTCCCCCTGGCCGCCGTGGTTGGCGCCGACGACCTCAAGCTGGCCCTGTGCCTGACAGCCATCGACCCGAAGATCGGCGGCGTGCTGATCGAAGGCCCACGTGGCATGGCCAAGAGCACCCTGGCCCGGGGCTTGGCCGATCTGCTTGGCGACGGCCCGTTCGTGACCCTGCCGCTGGGGGCCACCGAGGAGCGCCTGGTCGGCACCCTCGACCTGGATGTCGCGCTCGGCCAGGGCCAAGTGCGGTTCTCACCGGGCGTGCTGGCCCATGCCGACGGAGGCGTGCTGTACGTCGATGAGGTCAATCTGTTGCCCGACCCCTTGGTAGACCTGCTGCTGGACGTGGCCGCCAGCGGCACCAACCGCATCGAGCGCGACGGCATTTCCCACCGGCACGCGGCCCGTTTCGTGCTGATCGGCACCATGAACCCGGAGGAGGGTGAACTGCGCCCGCAACTGCTCGACCGCTTTGGCCTCAACGTGGCCCTGGAAGGTTTGCCGGCGCCGGAGGCGCGTCAGCAGATCATTCGTCGCCGGCTGGCTTTCGACAGCGATCCAATGGCGTTCTGCGAACAATGGGCCGGGCAGCAGGCGGCGTTGCGCGAACGCTGCCGGTCGGCCCGTGAGCGCCTGGTATCTATCGCCCTGGACGACCAGGCCCTGGCGTGGATCACCGAGCGCTGCTTCGCCGCCGGTGTGGACGGTTTGCGTGCCGACCTGGTCTGGCTGCGCGCGGCGCGGGCCCACGCCGCCTGGCGGGGTAATTCGGTGATCGAGGAGGTGGATGTACAGACGGTTGCCGAGTTTGCCTTGCGCCATCGGCGCCGTGCTGAGGCACCGCCACCCCAGGCCACTTCGGCGGGCGGGCAGGCGAGTGCGCAGGAGGCACCGGGCGGTCAGGGTGACTGGGGGGCATTACCTGCCCAGCCAGTGGCCACGGGAGCTCGGCGCGAGGTGCCGAACTGGGCAAAAAAGCCCTGAGCATCCGTTCGCCCCATGATCGGGTGGCGGATGCCAGGCCTTGCGTCGGTCATTTGACGGGGACTTCCCAGGGCCGCCCGCGCACCAGCGATAGCGGGCGCATCGCCTGGCTGGCAACCTTGCTCAAAGGGCGGCCACGCCAGCGCCGCGACTTGTGTTGGCAGCAGCGCCAGGCACAGGCGCCGGAACTGTGGCTGGTGATCGTCGATGCGTCGGCTTCGACCCGGCGCAATCAGGCGCTGGCCCAGGCCAAGGGCCTGTTGGCCGGGTTGTTCGATGAGGCCTACCGTCAGCGCGCACGCCTGGCCTTGCTGACAGCCAGTGGCAACCGTCCGCAATGGCAACGCCACGGCCTGAAAGCCTCGGCGGCCTTGCAGCCCTGGTTGCAGGCGCTGGGGGCGGGCGGCGGTACACCGTTGCCGGCGGCACTGGAAGAGGCGCGTCAGTGGTTGCTGGCCCGGAGCAAGCGCCTTCCCCATGAAACCCAGCGCTGCCTGGTGTTGACCGATGGTCGCCTGCAACAGGGCCCTGTGTTGCAGCCACTACCTTGCGTGACGTTGCTGGTGGATATGGAAACAGCGGCGGTGCGCGTGGGCCGGGCACGTCAAATTGCCGAACAACTGCAGGCCGACTATCGGCATATCGAGCAGTTCGCGGTGGTCAAATAAGGATGTAACTGCGACAGGATGTCGCAATAGAAAAAGTTATCCCCGAAAGTGGGGAAACTTGCACAAGTGCGTGGCAACCACGCACTGGCGGCACAGTGCTCTTTTACTTCGGCATTGACCAGGGTTGCAGGTCGTAACCTTTGCCGGACAGTTCGGCGCGCACTTCCTCGATCAGGCTGGCCCATTGCGCCGGGTCGGAATAGACGCGCGAGGACACTTGTTTGCTGCCGATACGGGTGCTGGTCCGGTCGATCACTGCCAGGCTCAGTTCACCAGTACCGTTGGGTGCATCCCAGGCTACGCACTGGAAGGGTTCGAAGGCGTGGTCGGCGATCAGCAGTGCTTCGTTGACACGGAGCGGGGCGTTCATGGTTCGGTCTCTCTCATGGTCCCAAACAGCGAAATAAGGTGCCGCGGTGTTATTCCACAAAAGTGTACAGCGCGGGGTTATTTGTACTGATGCTCCAGATCAGGGTTCAAGTCACATGGCCGTTGAAATTTTTTTATATCGATGATGTTTTCCTGCCTGCCCAGCGCACCTAAGACGGCAATTGAGTTGGAAAATTCCCGGCGCGGCATGACGCTTTCTTAGCGGGCTGACCAACGGTAGTGGGGGGCGTCAAGTTCATTGCTACTGTTAATTCGGGCGTCGCAACTGTCTGTTTATAGTTAAAAAACCTAAATCTGGCGCCAAGGAAAGGTCATGCTCGATACCGCATCCCTACGCCGCTTGCTGATTGTCGACCCCTGCGATGATTGCCACCGCCTTTTACCGGGCCTGCGCAGTGTCGGCTGGGATGTGCGAAGTAGCACGCTCGAGGCGGCAATGGAGCAGCCCTGCGACGTCGGCCTGGTACGCCTGCAGGCCTCGCACCTGCTGCACCCCGAAGCGCTCAAGGACCTGATCAAGCGCAGCAATACCGAATGGATCGCCGTGCTCAGCGCCGAAGAGCTGCGCCTGCAGAATGTCGGCGATTTCGTCTGCGAGTGGTTTTTCGACTTCCACACCCTGCCGTTCGATGTCTCGCGAGTGCAGGTTACCCTGGGCCGCGCCTTCGGCATGGCGCGGCTGCGCGGCAAGGGCGCGGTACGGGTGGATGAGCCCGAGCATGAACTACTGGGTGAGAGCCGGCCGATCCGCGAGTTGCGCAAGCTGCTGGGCAAGCTGGCGCCAACCGAATCGCCGGTGCTGATCCGTGGCGAAAGCGGTACGGGTAAAGAGTTGGTGGCGCGTACCCTGCATCGGCAATCGCAACGGCGCGACAAGCCGTTCATCGCCATCAACTGCGGCGCCATCCCCGAGCACCTGATCCAGTCCGAGCTGTTCGGCCATGAAAAAGGCGCGTTCACCGGTGCGCACCAGCGCAAGGTGGGGCGTATCGAGGCGGCCAATGGCGGCACCCTGTTTCTCGACGAGATCGGTGACCTGCCGCTGGAGCTGCAGGCCAACCTGCTGCGTTTTCTCCAGGAAAAGCACATTGAGCGGGTAGGGGGGAATCAGCCTATCGCGGTGGACGTCAGGGTTCTGGCGGCTACCCATGTGGACCTGGAGAAGGCCATCGCGCTGGCGCGCTTTCGTGAAGACCTGTACTACCGGCTCAATGTCCTGCAGGTAGTGACCGCGCCGCTACGCGATCGGCATGGCGACCTGTCGATGCTGGCCAGTCACTTTTCCCAGTTCTACAGCGCCGAAACGGGCCGGCGGCCGCGCTCGTTCAGCGACGGTGCCCTGGCGGCCATGGGGCGCCATGAATGGCCGGGCAATGTTCGTGAGCTGGCCAACCGGGTACGACGCGGTCTGGTGCTGGCCGAGGGGCGGCAGATTGAAGCGCAGGACCTGGGCTTGCAAGAGCTGCAGGAGCAGGACCAGCCATTGGGCACGCTGGAGGACTACAAGCACCGGGCCGAGCGTCAGGCGCTGTGCGATGTGCTGAACCGGCACAGCGACAACCTGAGCATCGCGGCCAAGGTGCTTGGGGTGTCGCGGCCGACGTTTTATCGGTTGTTGCACAAGCATCAGATTCGTTGACGCCAGGGGCTGCTTTGCAGCCCTCTTCGCGGCACAAGGCCGCTCCTACAGGGGGCGCGGTCCTCTGTAGGAGCGGCCTTGTGCCGCGAAAGGGTCGCAAAGCGACCCCGGCAATAAATGCAAAATCCTTGAAGGGATGACCGTTACAACCATCCCTCAACTCGACTGGGCAAGATGCCCATCCGCCAGTTCCTCCACCGTCTCCGGCTCATCCGGCAGTGCAGTGATCACGCTGAAGTCACTGACCTCCACCTCGCCACCGCCATACCCCAGCAGGTGGAAGGAAAACGCCTTGCGGACGGTAGGGTTGTCGAAGTCGAACTCCATTTCCAGCGGTTCGTCGGCCGTCACCCGCATCTCTTCAGGCAGCCCGAGCTGCACGTCCTGCTCCAGTTCCTTGGCCTTGAGGCGGATGTACGCCGCATGCCGGGGATCCAGCGCCCGTACCTTCAAGCGTACGCGGGTGCGGGAGCCCTCAGGCATTTCCAGGTACTGCGCGCCGATCAGGTTGTCCGCCCAGTCATCTTTGATGCGCTCGGCCAGGGCGATGGGCGAGGGCCCACCGAACTGGTAGCGCAGGTTGAGCGGGGTCTGCAGCAGCGACTGGTCGAGGCTGGCGGCCAGCAGGTTGAGTTGTGGGCCTAGGCTGTCGTCGCCACGGCCGAGGAATTTGGCCTGGTCGGCAATGAATCCACTGCTGGCATAGCGTCGGCAGCGTTGCTGGAAGTCGCACTCGCTGAAGGTGCCCTGGCCGTCGTGGTAGCGCAGCATGCCATTGGTGAAGGAGATCATCTCGCGGCCGCTGTCGTAATCGCGGTACAGCGAACGTCCGCCCAGGGCTGCCGGGATCGGCAGGGCGAAGTAGTCGAGCAGGGAAGTGCTCAGGTCGATATGGCCGTAGGTGCCCTGCTTGAGCCTGGGCAGTTGGGCCTGTTCCGGCGCCAACGTAAGGTTGAAGCCCCAGGCCGAGGCCAGGCGCACGCCATCGATGCCATGGGATTCGTCCGAGGTGACGATCACCAGGGTATCTTCCAGCACGCCCTGTTTCTCGAGGCTGTCGAGGAAGCCGCCCAAGGCATCGTCGAGGTAGGCCACCGCGGCCTGCTTTGGCGTATCGAAGCGTTGCAGGTAGGCGTCAGGCGCCGAATAGGGCTGGTGGGTGCCAACCGTGAGCAGGGTGAGCATCCACGGCTGGGGTTGCTTGCGCAGCTCACCGACGTAGTCGAGCGCGCCTTCGAAGAAGGCGCGGTCGTCCTTGCCCCAGGGGAACTCCAGGTAGTTGTCGTTGGCGAACCACTCCAGGCCATGCACCGAGTCGAAACCGATGTGCGGCATGATCCGGTCCTTGGCCATGAAGCGCAGGCCGGCGCCCTGCAGATAATGGGTGGCGAAACCGGCCTCGCGCAGCTGGGCCGGCAGGCAGGCCTGGTTGCGTCGCTGCTGGGTCAGCAGCTCGACGCCCTTGGGCGTGCCGTTGGCCAGCTTGTCGTAGTCGCCGCAGAGCATCGCGTAGAGACCGCGAATGGTCTGGTGGGTGTGCAGAACATAGTCGGGGGTGTTCATGCCGCGCTCGGCCCACTGGCTGAGCCGCGGCATCAGGTCCTGCTCGAAGCGACTGCCCAGTGCCTCGCGGTTGGGGCGCAGGTAGGCGCCGGGGATGCCCTCGACGGTGATGATCAGCAGGTTGCGCGCCTTGCCTGGCGCATCCAGCAGTTTGACGCCATTGAGGTCGGACTGGGTCAGGCCGGCGCTGGACAGCGCCGTAACCGTTGGCGCCTGGCCCATGCCACTCAGGGCCTGGTGCTGGAGTTTGCCCACCGCCGCCGACAGCGCCTGGTGGGTGAGACCGTACTGGCGCCATTGGTCGGCATCGGAGGGGGTCAACTGCTGGCCGCCCCAGTGCAGGCCGAACAGCACCACGGGCACGGCCCAGAGGCGTCGTGGCAATGGCGCGCCGACAGGTGAGCGCCATACGCTCGCCAGCCAGCCGCCAAGGCCGGCGGCCAACAGGGCGGGCAGCCAGGGATGGGCCAGGGCGCCGGCGGTGGAGTTCTCCATGAACTGCGGGTCGACCAGATAGGCCAGGTCGTCGACCGTGGGCAGCCGGCCGACGGCACTGACCAGCTCGGCGGAGGCCACCCACAGGCCGCCCCAGGCCAGCAGCAGCGGCAGGGCCAGCCACCAGGCGCGACGCTGCCCGAGCAGCAACAGCAGGCTGCCGATGGCCAGGTCGGACAGGTAGCCGAAGGGGTTGGACCAGCCCAGCAGGGCACGCGCGGTCAGCGGAATCACCAGCACCAGGATTGCCAGCGTGGCAAGGCGGGCGCGAGGGTGACCGAGCAGGTTGTTCACGAAACTTTCCTTAATGCCATTAAATCGTCACAAAACTGTGCGCGATGATAACAGGCCGATGCCGGGAAAGTCGGTCGCTACAAAACCGGTAACCAAATCCCGGGCCCTGGATCGGGCCCGGCGGAAGGGTCAGAAGTAATAGGGGAATTTCAGGCTGAACGAGAAGTCCGGCGAGTCCTCGGTAAGGCCGATGGACAGGTTGGGCACGATGGTCAGGTTGTCGGTGGCGGCGAAGGTCAGGCCGATGTTGAAGTTGGCGGCGTTGTAGTCGCTGTTGGTGATCGACTGCCAGTCGCCGCCGTCCGGCTTGATCTTGCTCTTGCTGGCGAACTGGTCGGTGACCGAGAACGACATGCTCATGCGTTCGTTGAGGGCAAAGGCGATACCGCCGCCGATCTGCCAGGAGTCGCCCAGTTTCACGTCCCCCTTGACCTTGCTGTTGACCTGGGGGCTGATATCGCTGAACGAATCCTGCATGTTGTAGGTATACGACAGGCTGGCGAACAGCACCGCCGGGTCGAAGGTCTTGACCAGCGAAATGCCCGGCGTGATCGCCCAGACGCCGTTGCCGGTCGGCAGGCTCTCCGGCACCGACAGGTTGTTGTTGGTCGGGTCCTCGACCAGCTTGATGCCATAGGGGTCCTTGCCGGTGGGCGCCTTGACCCGCAGGGTGAACACCGCGTCGGGCCAGTTCTCCGATTCGTCGAGGAATTTGTAGGCCACGCCAACGTTGACGTCGCCGATGGCCGGGTCGCGGGTGACCGACGCATCGGAGGTGACCGGGCCGGCACCGCCGGCGCCGCCGGAGGAATAGGTCGATTCGCGATAAACGATGGGTACGTTTATATCGAACTGCCAGCGTTGATCCATGTTGTAGCGGGCGGTCAGGTCCAGGGTCCAGTTGTCGGCCTTGATCCGGTCCAGGTTGATGTTGCCGAGGAAGATCGAGTCCAGGGCGAGGAAACCGTTGAGCGTCAGGGCGCGGGTATCGTAGTGGGTGTAGGTGATGCCGGTCTCGACGCTGAACTTGCCGCCACCGAAGAAGCCACTGGCCTCGTCATACAGGTTGGAAACGCTTTGCGCGGGTTCCGAATCGTCCTTGAGCGACTGGCCGTAGGAGCTGCCAGTGCTGCCCGGTGCGCCGGATGCCACGGTCTGTGCGCCTTTGGCCGGTGACGAGGGGGATTTGGTCAGGCGCTTGGGCGGCGGGGCTGCCGGGGTTTCCTCGACCTGGCGCACACGCTGCTCAAGCACCATCAGGGCATTCTGCTGGGCTTCGTAGCGTTGCTTCAGTTCGCGTAATTCCTGCTTCAGTGCCTCGACCTGAGGGTCCGGAGCCGCGTTAAGCATTGTCGCAGGGGCCAATGTACTCAAACAGATTACAGCTCTGAACGTCAACGATCGTTGCATGGGTTAGCCGTCCCTTCTGACTACATACGATGAGACTGAGCGTAGATCAGTATCCGAGGGCGCGAAGACCTTTGAGCTGGTCAAGATTGCCGTTCAGCGCGGCGGCAGGGACATTGTCGCGCAACACGACGTTGAGCGAAGTGAGGTTGCTGACCTGGTTGCCGCTGCCGAGCAGCGTGGCGTTCTGCATCAGCCCGCCCTGGGCGATCTGCTGCAGGGTGCTGCCCTGGTTGTTGCTGGCCACGACGTTCATTTGCACGCCGGTACCGCTCGCGGAGACGCTCAGGGAGCCTGCGGCATTGCTGCCGACCAATGTCGAGCCCGCAGCCAGCACCTGGCCTTGCTGTGGCGCCTCGGGGGCCTGGTTGGCCTTGGTGACGTTGATGTCGACGTTGTTGTTGGCCATGTTGTTGTCACCGGCCGCGCGCACCACCTGGGTGACGCCGACGGTGGTGTCCAGGCCACCGCCACCGGTGACGGTGCCGGTGCCCTTGGAACTGGACGAACCACTGCCTTTCTCGTCGATCATGGACACGTAGAACTGCGGCTTGATGGTCGACTGCTGCACCTGCATCGAGGTCTTCGCGCCGATAACATCGCCATTGGCGTTCTGCCAGGTGCTGCTCATGACCACGCCGAAGCTGACTATCCGCCCCGGCAGCACATAGCGACCGCGCAGGTTGGCCAACTCCTGATCCTTCAGTTCAATGGGTTTGAACGTCTCTGCCTGGATGGGCAGGGCGGTGGCCAGGCAGATCAGGGTAAGCCAGGCTGGAGTCTTCATGGGATGCTCCCGACGCGTCGCGCTCGATTATCATTAGAAGAAGTCGCTGCGGATGAAGCCGAAGTCCATCAGTTCGGCATCCTTGACCGGGGTGAAGGAATTGATGCGGTCCTTGGCGCTCAGCGGCAGGGGCGGGTCGAGCAAGGCGTTGGTCTTGTCGTAGCCCTGGCCGATCACGGCGAAGATGATGCCGTTCCAGCCCTTGAGGAAATCTTCGACCTTGTAGCGTTTGTGGCCGAGCACCGGGTCGCCGATGTAGACCCAGCCTTTGTCGACCCGTTGCAGGACCACGAAGTGCTTGTAGCCACGGATGTCCATCAGCACCACCACGGGAATGCGCACGCTGGTCAGGGTGTCGGCGGCGACCCGGTAGCCGCGGGCACGCATGCCGAGGCTTTCCACATAGCGCTTCATGTCGAGCATCGAGAAGCCCTGGACCTTGACCAGGTCCTGGTCGGCGTGGGCCAGCATGCCCTCGATGATCGTGTGTTCGTCCACGTCCAACCAGTAGGCCTGGCGCAGGATGGTTGCCAGCGCTGCGGCGCCGCAACTGAAGTCGGTCTTCTGTTGTACCAGGTCGGCGAATTTGCGCTCGCGGATGCTCTGGATGGGCTTGTAGATCACCGCGCCCCCCGGCAAAACCGAAAGCGGCATCTGCGCCGCTTCGCTGTAACTGGCCATGCACAGCAAAAACGCCAAGGCGATCATACGCATGGTCTTGTCCCCCGATCCTGTTGAGGAAAAGGCCCCCCGAAGGGGGCCTCAAGGTCACAGCTGTCAGAACGAGGTGTTGGAGATGGCCAGCGAGTTGCTTTGCTGGTTGCCCACACCGGCTGCCACGTTGACACCGAGGTTGCCGCTGCCGCCATTCACCGAGCCACTCAGGGTGGCGGTGTTGGTCACAGGGTTAGCCCAGCCGGTAGGCGTCAGCACCTGGAAGGACACGGTGTTGCTCAGGTCGTACGAGCTGGACTCGCTGTAGCTCTTCGAGCCGGATTTGGCGTACTCGGAGGCTTTGCTACCCGATTTTTCGAACGAAGAGTCGTAGGCCTTCTCGAACGAAGAGTCGTAGGACTTCTCGAACGAAGAGCTGGAAGACTTGTCGCGCGACTTGTCATACGAGGCGTCGATCGAGGCGCTCAGCGACGCATCGAACGAATCGGTGCGGCTGCGCTCGTGGCGGCCGAAGTCCTGGGTGTGGGTCACGCTGCCACTTGCCGAGGCATCCAGCGAAGCGTTCAGAGAACCACTGGCCGAGGAGCTCGACTCATGGCTACGCGAACCACTGGCGTCCGAGCTCTTCGAGCCACTGGCGCTCCAGCTGTTGGCACCGGCGGCCTCCCAGCTCGACGAGGAGCTGCCTTCCTTGCTGAAGCTGGAGTCCTTGTCGTACGAGGCGCTGCCACTTTTCGTGGTGGTGAAGGTCAGCGTATCGACCCGGAAGGTGCGGTCGGCGTTGTTGTTCACGACCAGGCCTGGGCCGTTCTGGTCGGCGGAGGCGGTGGCGGTGGCATTACCCAGTGGCGCATTGGAGTTGGCAATGGCCATGGTGTTTTTCTGTTGGTTCAGGTCGCCACCGGCAATGTTGATGCCCATGTTGCCGCTGCCGTTGTTGCCCGAGCCGCTCATGATGCCGGAGTTGGTGACGCCGTAGTTGTTGACCTTGTTGTTGTTGCTGTACTGACGCACATCGGCGGTGGCCGAGGCGGAGCCGAACACGAAGGTGTTATCCAGGCTCGAGTCGGCACCGGCGTTGGCGATGGCGGCGGCGTTGTCCTGCTGGTTGCCGGCGCCGGCGGCCACGTTGACACCGACGTTGCCGCTGGTGCCGGAAGCCGAGCTGCTCATTTCGGCTTCGTTCACGGTGCCTTCATTGCTGATGCGGTTGTTGGTGCTGCTTTGCTTGTCCCAGGCATTGGCGGTTGCATACACCGGGATCTTGGTAGGAGGAGGGGTGTGATGACCGTTGTTGTGATGACCATTGTGATGGTCGTTGCCACGCCGATCATTCTGCCCAGCTTGTACAGCCACAGCCATGATCGCAGCAATTGCGAAAACCAGAGGCTTGAGTGCCATCGAGGGTTTCATGGTGGTTCTCCGTACTTTATTTTAGGTTAAGTGTTGTTGTTACCTGTTTGGGTCAATCCGCGACCCGGATGCTCAGGGTGTTGGCCGTTCGGTTTCCCACCCCGGCACTCTGATTCAACTGCACCACGCCACGGCTACCGGTGAATGCCTGGTCGCTGGTGCTGACCTGGCGATGGCCGGGTGTCTGGGCAGTTGGATCCGAGCTGTTGACCAGCGCCACGTTCTGTTGCAGAAGGACGCTGTCGTCGATGCTTTGCGGTTGGGCACTGACGCTGATGCGCAGTGCGTTGGCTTGCTGGTTGCTGGCGCCGGCGCTCTGGTTGACCCCGAGGATGCCGTTGCCATGACTGAAGGCCGTGCCCTGGATGCTGGACTGGGCGTCCAGCGCAGGGTCGACATGGGTGCGCAGGCGCTGGCGGATCTGGGTGCTGGCGTTGGCGTCGTGGCCGATGGCGATGGCCCGGGCGTTGACCTGTTGCTGTTGGTCGCCGGCTGCCTGGTTGACGCCCAGGTTGCCTTGGTATTGCGCGCCGGAACTGTCGATGGTGGCATTGTTGATCACGGGGGATTGGGCGAAGGCCGAAGCACTGCACAGCGTGGCCAGGATCAGCAGCGAATGCCTCATGTCATTGGCCTCCGCCGAGCACTTTCAACGCGCCCAGGCCTTGCTGGACGTTGGAGTTGACCATGTTGGCGATGCCGTTGCCGCCCGAGCCCGAGCCACGTCCGCCGGCGATGTTGGGCAACTGGGTCTGGTTGCCGATGTTGCTGCCGATGGTGTTGGTCTGCTGGGTGATCAGCGAGTTGATCCCGGCGCCGCTGGTGATGCCGGCGAAGTCGCCGTCGCTCAGCTCACTGGTCTGCCTGAGGATGTGCGCGGACGGGTTGGTGTTGACAGTGACCGGATTGGGGTCGGGCATCATGGGGGCGCGTATCGCGCTGCGCGTCTGCACTTCGCGGGTGATGACGACGATGCCGTTGTCTGCCTGGGCGGGCAGGCTGAAGCTGGATCCCAAAGCGCAACCAAGCAGCAGGAGGTGACAGATCTTGCCTTTTTCTGGTTTCCCCACGATGGCAATTCCTTCTTCGGCGTTTGGGCCAGGGGCCGCGTTGCCAGAAGGAGAGCAGAAGCTGTGCCGGTTTTTGTTATTGCTTGAGAATCAGGAGCTTGTGTGGGAAGCGCTCGTGCGTCAGAGAGTTGGTGTATCAGTGCTGAGACAGATCCCGGGCCAGGGAGGGGGCGAAGCCCGTATTATCGGGCTTCGAAGGGGAGGCGACGGCGGTGTATCAGCGATGTGACACTGCCCCCGAATCTGCGGCAATACGCGCAAATCCGGGGACTAAGGCCAGTCGATGTGTATCAGCGGTTTAACATTCAGTGGGGATGGCCGGGCATTTTCCGTCAAGCAAGCGTTGCACCGCGCCCAGTACCGTGACGCTGCGCTGTGGCCAGTCTCCGTCGATGACCTGCACGTTCTGTTGATGGCGTTGCAACCAGGCCAGGCTGTCGTCAAAGAACGCCTGGCGCTCCTCAAGGCGGGGCTGGCAGCGTTGCCCGTCACCGACCCATTCGACGCCCTCAGGGCGCAGCAGCAGGTGCAGGTCGTAATGGCGCGCCGTCAGCGCTTCTTCGATCCAGGCGGGGCAGTCACCGAACAGTGCCCGGCTCCAGAGGATGTTGCTGAGCAGGTGGGTATCGAGAATCAGCAGTGCCGGTGCTTGCTCTCGGCCTTGATCTTCCCAGGCCAGCTGGCCGCGGGCGATGGTGGGGATGTCGGCATAGCAGGTGTCGCGTTGTTCGCGCTCCATGAAATGGCGGACGTACTCGCCGACCAGCATGCCACCGAAATGCGCCTGGATTTCGCCGCTCAACCAGCTCTTGCCGCTGGACTCCGGGCCACACAGCACCAGCACTTTCATACCGTTGCCAGCGCCGGGTCGCGGCGCCACTCCAGCCAGCCGCGCACGGCGATCAGGGTGAACAGAGCGTAGAGCGCGGCGGTGAGGTACAGACCCTTGTACAGGAACAGGCCGACGAAGATCACGTCCACGACTACCCACAACGCCCAGCATTGCAGGCGCTTCTGCGCCATCCACAGCTGCGCCACCAGGCTGAAGCCGGTGAGGGCGGCGTCCAGCCAGGGCTGGGCGGCGTCGGTCCAGTGCGCCATGCCCGCGCCCAGCAGCAAGCTGGCCAGCAGGCCGGCCGCCAGGCCCTTGAGCATCGGCGCAGGGGCCAGGCGGGTCACCTGGCGGGCATCCTCGATACGGTCAGGTCGGGTCCACTGCCACCAGCCGTACAGCTGCAGCACCGCGTAGACCAACTGCAGGAGCATGTCCGAGTACAGCTTCACCTCGTAGAAGATCCAGCTGTACAGCACCACCATCACCAAACCGATCGGCCAGCACCAGGGGTTCTGCTTGACGGTGAGCCAGACGGCGATGACGCCGAGCGCGGCGGCGAAGAGTTCGAGGCCGGACATCGGCGATCCTTGGGCGGGGAAAGGGCGGGATGCTACAAGTTTCGAGCGGCAAGCAGCAAGCTGCAGTGGCGGGGACACTGCTGGGGCGCTCTTTCTTGCCGCTTGCAGCTTGTCGCTTGCCGCCACTAAACCCTGAACTGGCGCAGCAGTTGCTCCAGGTCCTCGCTCAGCCGCGCCAGGGCTACTCCGGCGTCGCTGGACTGGCGCGCGGCCTCGGCGGTCTGTTGCGACAGGTCGGCGGTTTCGGTGACGTTGCGGTTGATCTCCTCGACTACGTGGGACTGCTGCAGGGTGGCGCTGGCGATCGAGGCATTGAGCGCACCGAGGTTGCCCAGCGCCTGGCTGATGGCATCGAGGCTGCTACCGGCCTCGCGAGCCTGCTCGACCGTCTGGCGCGAGGCTTCGCTGCTGGTGTCGATGGCCCGCACTGCGGCCTCGGACTGACCCTGCAGGTGCTCGATCATGGTCTGGATCTCGGCGGTCGACTGAGCGGTGCGCTGCGCCAGCAGACGCACCTCGTCGGCGACCACGGCGAAGCCGCGGCCCTGCTCGCCGGCGCGGGCGGCCTCGATGGCGGCGTTGAGGGCGAGCAGGTTGGTCTGCTCGGCGATCGAGCGGATTACCTCGAGCACGCCACCGATCTTGGTGCTGTGACTGGCCAGTTCACGGATCACCTGCACCGCTTGCTCGATGGTTGCCGAAAGCCGGTCGATCTGCTGCAGGCTGCCGTGGATCGCCTGCTGGCCATGGCCGACCTGGGTCTGGGCGTTGCGCATCTCGCTGGAGGCCTGTTCGGCGTGCTTGGCCACGTCATGCACGGCGTAGGAAACCTCGTTGATCGCGGTGGCCACCTGGTCCATCTGCAGCGATTGCTGAGTACTGCGGGCCTGGGCGGCGCCTGCGTTGTCGCCGACATGGCCGGCAGATTCGGCCAGGTGATGGGCAGCGCCCTGCAACTGGCCGACCACCCCCTGCAGCTTGCCGTTGAAACGGTTGAAGTGTTCGCCCAGAAGGGTGATTTCATCACGGCCATGGGTGTCCAGGCGCCGGGTCAGGTCGCTTTCGCCACTGGCGATGGTGCCCATGGCTTGTACCGCCTCCTGCAGCGGGCGGGCGATGCTGCGGGCGATCAGCATCACCAGCAGGGCCATCAGCAGGGCGATGCCCAGGCCGAGCAGCGAGGCGTCGCGCAGTTGGCGGGCGAACTCGGCCTGCACGTCGTCGACGTAAACGCCCGAGCCGATGATCCACCCCCAGGGTTTGAACAGCTGGATGTAGGAGGTTTTCTCCACCGGGTCGCTGGCGCCGGGCTTGGGCCAGCGATAGTCGACCGGCCCCGCACCCTGGCTGCGGGCCAGGGCGACCATCTCGTTGAACACGGCAAAGCCATCCGGGTCGCGGATGGCCGAGAGGTCCTGGCCATCGAGCTTGGGGTTGGCCGGGTGCATGACCATCTTCGGTTGCAGGTCGTTGATCCAGAAGTAGTCGTTCTGGTCGTAGCGCAGCCCGCGCACCACTTGCAGGGCTTGCTGCTGCGCGGCTTCGCGGGTGAGCGTGCCGGCGGCCTCCAGGCCCTGGTAATACGTCAGGATGCCGGCGGCGGTCTGCACCACGTGGCGGGTCTTTTCGGCCTTGGCCTGGTACAGGTCGCCGTGGAGCTGGCGCAGCATCAGCAGGCCCAACACCAGCAGCATGGCCACGGCCACCAGCAGGATCAGCCACAGACGGCGGCTGATCGACATCGACCTCAGGGTCTTCATGATGCGTTACTCCAGTCTTTGTTCTTTTTATCCAGGGCATCCAAGCATGCTTTGCCGCCGGCCCCCACTCGACCAACGGCTAATGAGTCTTTCTTGACATCCTGTGTAGCAGGTAACGCAAGCCTTGAAACACAGGCTCTGCTAGGATTTCGGCCGCGCCAGATGAAACCTTTAGGCTGCTGGGCTTTTCAGCTGGCCTTGGGAGCCACTGTCGCTGTAAAAAGCACGCGCCGCGTGCGGCATCATTGAGTCAATCAAAACAAGCGGCCTGCCACGCGCAGCGTCGCACTTGGGGGAAAGATGGATTTTTGGAGTGCCTTGCAGGCAATCATCTTGGGCGTGGTCGAGGGGCTGACGGAGTTCCTGCCCATTTCGAGTACCGGGCACCAGATCATCGTCGCCGACCTGATCAACTTCGGCGGCGAACGTGCCATGGCGTTCAACATCATCATCCAGCTGGGCGCGATCCTGGCGGTGGTGTGGGAGTTTCGACGCAAGATCTTCGACGTGGTGCTGGGCCTGCCCACACAGGTGCCGGCACGGCGTTTTACCGCCAATCTGCTGATCGCCTTCTTCCCGGCGGTGGTCCTTGGCGTGCTGTTCGCCGACCTGATCCACGAGTATCTGTTCAACCCCATTACCGTGGCCGCCGCACTGGTGGTGGGCGGGGTGATCATGCTGTGGGCCGAGCGTCGCCAGCATCGGGTGGAAGTCGATCATGTCGACGACATGCGCTGGAGCCATGCGCTGAAGATCGGTTTCGTCCAGTGCCTGGCGATGATTCCGGGCACCTCGCGCTCTGGTTCGACCATCATCGGCGGCCTGCTGTTCGGCCTGTCGCGCAAGGCGGCCACCGAGTTCTCGTTCTTCCTGGCCATGCCGACCATGGTCGGCGCGGCGGTGTATTCGGGGTACAAGTACCGTGAGCTGTTCCAGCCGGGCGACCTGCCGGTGTTCGCCCTCGGTTTCGTGGTGTCGTTCATCTTCGCGATGATCGCCGTGCGTGGGTTGCTCAAGTTCATTGCCAACCACAGCTATGCGGTGTTTGCCTGGTACCGGATTGCCTTTGGCCTGCTGATCCTGGCGACCTGGGAGTTCGGTTGGGTCGACTGGTCGACGGCGCACGGTTGACATGGCCCGTATGCAGCGTGCGCCTCGGGGCGAGGAGGGCGTGCACCATGCACGCCTGAAATGGCTGGTACTGATGGTGCTTTGCCTGTTGCCGGTGGTGGGTGGCCTGCGAATGGGGTTGAGTGATGGGACCTGGCTGCCACTGGCGATGTATCCGCTGGTGAGCCTGGTCAGCCTGCTGTTGTACTGGCAGGACAAGCAGCAGGCGCGGAACCAGGCTTGGCGCACGCCGGAGAAGGTGCTGCATGCCAGCGAGCTGCTGGGGGGATGGCCGGGGGCGTTGCTGGCGCAGCAGGTGTTTCGGCACAAGACGCGGAAGGTTGCCTATCAGGTGGTGTTCTGGGGGATTGTTTTTGTGCATCAGGTGTTTTGGGTTGATTATCTGTTCTTGGCGGGGCGTTGGGGGTTTGTGATCTGAGGGTTGTTGTTAGGTGGTTTTGAAAGTTGTAGGCGCATTCATTTGTGATGTCGACGCTTATTCACCTTTCCGCCCTTACGGCGGGTAA